>JBICIB010000682.1:0-4300 GCA_043101415.1 Planctomycetota bacterium JB042
AGAAGGTGGTCCACGATGCGCTCCCGATTCGCTGGCCCTTTTCGAACCGGCAGCGGACGGGCGGATTCGAGGGCGGTGTCCGCCCCCGATGCGCCGGAATGGCCGATGGATGGGCTGTGAGTGCCCCGAGAAATCGGGCGGATGCCTGGGAGAATCCGCCCCTATGCACGGGCTTGGTCGAGGACGGCCGGCGATCGGACGGGTATCGGATCGCGTCCACGGGCCTGGGTCGCGCGCTTCAGATTTCCTCCGAACGCACGACGGTGCCCTGCCCGTCCTTCTCGGGGAGTTCGTCCGATTCCCGAAGCCACTCCTCGTGCTTCCGCACGTATCGGCTGTAGGTTTCGAACGCAGGAACCTCGTACGGCTTCCCCTTGGCATTCTTCAGGGCGGTTCCCTCTTGGCGAAGGAACTCCCACCGTTCCCTGCGTGTTGTCATCTCCGGGCGCGTTCGCTCGGCCTCCTGGTCGGCAGCATGCGCGAGCGCCCACGCAAGGTGCTTCTTGGGCTTCTGCTTTGCGCCGGCGCCGAGTAGTTCGGCCCAGGAACCGAGGGCCCAGGCGGCGAGCTTCCGTTGGTGTCGCGACAGACGAACAGGGTCGTCGGTCCTTCCCGGAAGCGAAGGAGGAGGTTCCTTGGTGCGGAGAAGTGCATGAAGCCGGAGGGCGCGGACGGAGGTCGTGATGGCGATCGCTCGGCATCGTCGGCTGCACTCCGCGGCCTCCTCCGCATCGATGTCGGCCGGGAGCTGTGCCGCCACCGCGGAGACCGGGTCGACGGCGACGTAATCCCAAAGGGCGAGGAGTTCGCGCGTGTGGGTCTCGCGCCTCGACTTGATGATGTCCTTGATCGTGCGCATCGGGCTCATCCGGTCTCGATCCATCGTGGACGCTCCATGATGGCGCGAGGGGCGAGCACTCCGAAGCGTCAGCAGTCAGCAGTGTCGGCGGGATCCGAGGTGAGGAACACGCATCGTTCTTTGAGATAGCGACTTGCGACGGCCGGGGCTTGGTCGCACATCTGCTGACGCGTGTCAGCAAGCGTCAGCGGTTCCCACCGCCGCCCGCACCCTTTCCGCCCCCGCCCGCGCGTAGACGATCGTGCTGGCGATCGACCGGTGCCCGAGCGCCTCTTTCACCAACGGCAGGTCGCCCGTCCGCCGGTATAGCCGCGTCGCGAAGTCGTGCCGCAGGCTGTGCGGCGACGCCGGCCGCCGGATCCCCGCCCTCGCGAGCCACCCGGCGAACCGCCGCTGGACGTGACGGGCCGACAGGCGTCCGCCGCCGCGCCCGGGGAAGACCGGGCCGTCGGGGCGCCGGCCGATCCACCCGCGCAGCACCTCGGCCGTCCCGGCCGGCAGGAACGCCCGACCGGGCCGGTCGCCCTTCGTGCGGCGGACCGCCAGCTCGCCCGCGTCGAGGTCGACGTCGGCGACGTCGAGGCCGAGGGCGGACCCGAGACGGATCCCCGTCCCGAGCATGGTCAGGAAGAGGGCGCGGTCCCGGCGGTCCTCCCAGGTCTCGGCCCGGTCGAGCGCCGCGACGAGCCGCTCCCTCTCGTCGTCCGTGAACGCCCTCGGCGGCGGGGTCCCGCACCGCGCCCGCCGGACCAGGCGCGCGGGGTTCGCCGGGACGTGGCCCGCGGAGTGGACGTACCCGAAGAAGGTCCGGACCGACGACCGGAGCGCGTTCGTCGCGGTCGCCCGCTTCGGCCGGCCGTCGGGGCGGAGCCGGGCCGCGTCGGAGACGAGGAAGAGGGCCAGGATCTCGTGGTCGATCGCGCCGACCTCGGGCTCCCGGCCCTCCTCCTCCAGCCACCTCGCGAGCGCGCGCACGTGGCGCTCGACCTGTCGGATCGTGTGGTCGCTCCTGCCGTCGGCCCGGAGCTGCGTGACGTACCGGTCGAGGGCGTCCTCGACGCGCATGGCGGCCTCCTCGGAAGGGGTGCTCGGAAGGGCGAGGCCGCCGGCCGGGTCGTTCTCGTTCGACTCCCGGCCGGCCTCGGTCGCGGGCTACTCGGCGGTGGCGGCGTCCCCCTCCGGGCCGCCCTCGGCCTCCTGGTCGTGCAGGCAGACCTCGGTGACCCGCGGCTTGCGGGCGCGGCGTCGCCGCTTCGCGGCCCCCTTCGGCGCGTCCGCCGCGGCGCCCTCGTTCGCGCCCTTCCCGTCCGCCTCGCCGTCACCCTTCTTCGCCCGCGCCTTCCGCCCGTCGACGACGTCGTCGGGGATCGGCGCGACCGGGACCTGACCCGTCTCCGCCGCCCAGGTCAGGGCGAGCCGCAGCACGCGCCGCGTCTTGTCGATCGTCGGCTTCGCCTTCGGCTTGCCGGCGCGCGTCTTCTTGACCGCGTCCGACTCGAAGAACGCCCCGACCTTCTCGGGCGTGAGCGTCTTGATGCGCGTCTCGCTGCCGAGCTCGCGCACGGCGACGGCGAGGTCGATGCTGTACGAGAACACCGTCCCCCTCGACTTCCCGAGCTGCTCCAAGTGGATGAGGTAGGTCTCGGCGAGCTGCTCCATCGTCGGGCCGAGCGCGTCGCCGGCCTTCGGCTTGGCGCGGCCGCGGGCCGGCACGGGCGTCGCGTCGGCGACCTCCTCGACCGTCGGCGTCACGTCCTCCTTCCCCGCCGCGTCCCCCTTCTTCTCCGTCGCCTTCGCGTTCGCCTTCGTCGTCGTCCGCTTCGCCTTCGTCGTCTTCGTGGTCGCCATGGTCGTCGCTCCTTTCTCGGCGGGTCCCGCCCGCCCGTCGCGTTGCGTGCGGACACATGGAGCCTCAACGTCGCCGAGACATGAAGGCGTGTCGGCAGAGGATTCCGAGCTTTCCGACAATCGCGCGACGGCCGCTCGATTTGTGGACTTCCCCGCAACCGGGGCGCTCCGCCGACCCCTACAGGTGCCGCAGGAACCGTCCGGGCTGGGCGAGGTACTCGCGATAGAATCGGACGTGGTCGAGTTCGTCGTACGACCGGTCCCGAATCGCGCCGTCCTCGAACGACCAGATCGCCGCGCCGGGGCAGCTCAGCACGATGGGAGAGTGCGTGGCGACGATGAACTGGCTCTTCTCCGCGACGGCTTCGAGGAGAAACGCCAGGAACGCCAGCTGGCCCCGGGGAGAGAGCGCTGCCTCGGGCTCGTCGAGAAGGTAGAGGCCGCCCGGCACGACCCGCGACATGAGCAGTCGCAGGAAGCTCTCCCCGTGCGAGAGGTCGTCGAGGTCGCCGCCGTAGCGATCGAGAAGCTCCCGACGCTCGGCCAGGATCTCGCGCGGGTCGGCCACGGTCTTCGCCTCTTCGAGCAGTTCCCGGCGGAGTTTGCGGATCCGCCGGGAGAAGTTGAAGAAGTCCTCCGCCCGTAGGAAGAAGCCGCGCCCGTGACGTCGGTGCCAGGCGAGGCGAAGGGCGCGCGCGAGCGGACGGACCGCCGCGAGGGTCTCGTCCCGACCCGTGTCGTCGGCGCCGATCGCGAGCCGGTCGGCGGCAAGCGCGATCGCCTCCAACAGCGTGGACTTCCCGCTCGCGTTCTCGCCGACGAGAAACAGGACCTCGTGTTCGATACGTCGCGGCTCGAGCGACGCGATCGTGGGGACCGAGAAGGGGTACTCGTCGGTCCATGCCTCGCGCAAGGGCTCGACGCTGCGGAGGTGAATCATCGGAGGGGATCCGGGCGGCCGGGCGCGAGTATACGGGATGCCGAGCGCAGCATGGCGGTGTCGACTTCGAGACGCTTGTCGGTAGTCGCGGCGCGATGGCCTCGCGATCGAACCGCCCCGCTCACCGCCCCTCGCGGACCCTCGCGAGCTCCCGCTCCAGCTCGTCCAGCCGCGCCGCCACGACCTCGGTCTCGTACACCCGCCGCACGCCCTCGACGAGCCCCGCGAGCTTCTCGATCGCCTCGGCCGGCGCGGCCCCCGACACCGCCGCCCCGAGCAGCACGTCGGCCGCCTTCAGCAGGTCGTCGAGGGAGCGGATCGGCGGCAGCTCGATCGGGATCCCCTCGCCGAGCGGGTCGAGGCTCGCGCGGCCCATGCACCGCTCGATGACCAGCCGCGCCGCCTGCACGTCGCCGTCGCGAACCGCCCGCTGGACCATCCGCTTCAGGACGAGCTCGAGGCGCTCCGGCGTGACGCTCTCGCGGACCGCCCGCTGGTACTCGGCGACGCGGCGCACGCCGGGATTTCCCGGTCCGCCGCCGTTTCCGCGGGCGAACCGTCCCTGCGCGTCGCGACCGTCCGATCGCGCCGCCCCGTCCTTCCCGTCCTCGTCAGCCGTCCGCGGCATCCTTCGCTCCGGTCGTCTCCGACGT
>JBICIB010000683.1:0-8480 GCA_043101415.1 Planctomycetota bacterium JB042
GTGAGTGTTGTTCAGAGGTGTGCTCTTCCTATCTCGACCTCTGCCGCCGCGGCGCGGCCGACCCGGACGTGGCGGACGATCCGGCGCCGCTCCCGGGGACCGCCGCGGCCGGCCGCCTCCTCTCGCACCTCCGCGCGTTCCATCGGCCGGCCGCGCTCGCCAGCCTCGAGGCGCTCGTCGAAGGAGGCCGCGACGAGGAGGCGCTCACGGTGCTGGTCCAGCGCTCGGAGGAGCACGCCGGACCGCGATGGCACCACCTCCTCCTCGCCGACGCCGTCCACGCGACGTTCCCGCTCCTCGGCGACGCGCGCGCCGAGCTCCTGCGGACGCTGACCGGGAAGCTGCTCGGCTCCGACCCGACGACCCGCCTCGTCGAGCGGCTCGCCGACGCCGTGCCCGACACCCCGCTCCGCGCCCGCGAGCGACGGAACCGCGAGGAACGGATCGCCGACGCGATCGACCGGCGCGATCGCGAGGCGGCGGTCGAGGCGGCGGGCGCCCTCCTCGCCGACGAGGGGGGGGCGGACCCGGTGCGCCGCGCCGTCCTGACCGCGGTCCTCGGGAGCGACGACGCCGACGCCCCCCGCGCCTTCGCGGCCGTCGCGGCGCTCCTCGCCGTCGCCCGCTCGGTCGGATGGCCCGCCGCGCGCGGCTCGCTCCTCCGCGCGGTCGACCTGCTGGCGGCCGAGCGCCGGCCGTAGTCCCCGCGTCGGGACCGGACGGCGGTCAGGGGCCGGAGGGCGACTCGACGATCACGTAGTCGACGCGATCCCCGACGTCGAGCGCCTCGACCACGTCCATGCCCGCGACCACGCGAGCGAAGACCGTGTACCGCGCGTCGAGCCGCGGCTGCGGCCGGAACGTCACGAAGATCTGGCACCCGCCGGTGTCGAGTCCGGCGTCCGGCATCCCGACCACGCCGGACGCGTACCGGATCGGGTTCACCTCGCTCCGGAGCGACGCGCCGCCGGTGCCGTAGCCGTCGCCGCGCGGGTCGAGCCCCTGGATCACGAACCCCGGCACCATCCGGTGGAACGTCAGCCCGTCGTAGAACCCGGCGCGGCACCGCTCGAGGAAGAGGAGCGCGTGGTGCGGCGCCTCGTCCGGCATCAGCTCCAGCTCGAACGGACCGCGGTTCGTCACCAGCCGGACGCGCGGCCGCTCCGCCTCGTAGGTGAGGTCGACGCCGTAGCGCGGCACGATCACCCGCTCGGGGGGCGGGCGGCGCGGGAGCTTCGGGATCGACCCGCCGAGGCGCGCCAGCTCCGCGCGGGCCTGGAGGCGGACCTGCCGCTCGTCGTCCTGCAGCGCCTCGCCGAGCGCGTCGAACGCCGCGCGCCCGCCGAGCGCACCGAGCGCCTTCACGATCGAGATCCGGGTCTCGACGAAGTCCGGCCCCGGCGAGTCGTCGAGCGCGTCGACCAGCGCCGGCACGAGCCCCGTCCGTCCGAGCGCCCCCGCCGACGTCGCCGCCGCCTCGCGCAGCGCGACCTCCCGCGTCGCGAGCGCCTCCTCCAGCCACGGGTCCGCCTCCTCCGCCCGGTCGGGGAAGCGGCCGAGCGCCGCGAGCGCGGCCGTCCGCACCGCCAGGTCCGGGTCGTCGAGGAGCGTCACGACCAACGGGTGCCCCGCGCCGTCCGGGAGCGCCGCCGCCGCCCGCGCGAGCCGGCTCCGGAGGTATCTCGAGGGACCGGCCGCCCCCTCGATCGCGAGGACCGCGCGGTACCGGGCGAGCGCCTCCGGCGGCGGGAGGACGACGGCCAGCGCCTCCGCCGCCGCCCCGCGGACCGAGTCGCTCGGATCCGCGAGCGCGGAGACGAGCGCGTCGACCACCTCCGGCCCGGCCCCCTCCGCCCCGAGCGAGGCGGCCGCCGCCGCCCGCGCGTGATGGCTCGGATGCCCCGGCGCGTCGCCGGCCCCGACGACCCCGACCAGCGCCGAGCGCGTCGCCTCGTCGTCCACGCCCTCGAGCCCCTTCGCCGCCTCGACCACGACCCGCCAGTCCGGGTCGCCGAGCGTCTCGACCAGCGCCGCCACCGTCTCCGCGGGGGGCGCGCCCGGAAGCGCCGCGAGCGCCTCCGCCGCGAAGAGTCGGACCCTCGGGTCGGGGTCGGCGAGCGCCTGGACGAACCGCGGCCGGAACACCTCCGCGCCGAGCTTCCCCCCGGCGTGGACCGCGCGCCACCGCACCTCCGCGCTCTCGTCGTGGACCATCCGCTCGCCGAGCGACCGGAACGGACCGAACGCCCGCCCCTCCAGCGCGCCCGGCCGCCCGCCGAGCATCTTCCCGAGCGCCAGCGCCGCCGCGCCCCGCACCGCCGGCGACGGGTCGTCGATCGAGTCGAGCAGCGAGATCAGCCCGCGCTCGTCCCCGCTCATCCCGAGCGCCCGCGCGAGGTCCGCCCGCGTCCGGTCGTCCGACACCAGGATGAACCGCTCGACGACGTCGACGATCGACGGGTGCTCGGTCCGGCCGATGGCGAAGATCGCCTCGGAGCGGAGCTGCGGGACGGTCTCGCGTCCGAGCGCGTCGACCAACATCGGGATCGCCGCGGCGTCCCCGATCCGGGCCAGCGCGCGGTACGCGGCGAACCGGACCGCCGGCTCGTCGTGCCGGAGCGCCTCGGGGAGGATCGGGTCGTCGACGTCCCGGCCGTCCTCGGCCACCCACACCCGCTCGACCCACCCCGCGACGTCGGATCGATCGGGCGTGGCCGTCCCGCCGCCGCCGACGCAGCCGGCGACGAGGGGGACCGAACCGAGGAGCAGGGAGACGAACGGGAGGCGGGCCGCGATCATGCGCCTCAATCTATGAGGCCGCGCGCGGAACCGCGAGCCGGCGCCGGGCGGCGCGCTCAGTCGCGGAGGTCCTCCGGACGGAAGGCCGGAGTGGCGAAGCGGTACTTGTCGGTCTCGATCAACGGCTCGGCGCTGCAGGCCGGGTGGTCGGGGCGCGTGCGCTCGGGCTCGCCCTTGGCGCGTTCCCCGTCCGACTCCGCTTCGCGGACCGTGACGTCCGCCATCAGTCCGGTCATGTCCATACCCCTCTCCGTCGTTCACCGAACCGGGCGCCGGGGCGGGTCATGCCGGCGCTTCTCTTCGTTCCCAGACCTGTAGTATACCGAGGGTCGAGATGGGCCGATACCCCGCGCGTCCGGCCTCCCCCCCTCGGTCCACCGCCGGGGGCCCCACGGGGTCGGGCGTCCGACACGCGCCCCGAAACCTCTTCCGAGAACCGAGTTCCGTCGATGAACCAGCGCCGCCCGACCCGCTCCGTCCGGATCGGAGACCTCACCATCGGGTCGTCCGACCCGATCCGAGTCCAGTCGATGACCACGACGGACACCGCCGACCGGGACGCGACCCTCGCCCAGATCCGGACGCTCGAGGCGGCCGGGGCCGAGCTGATCCGCATCACCGTGCCGAACCGCCCGTCGGCCGCGAACATGGCGACGTACAAGGCGGCGATGTCCGTGCCGCTCGTCGCGGACATCCACTTCGACTACCGGATGGCGCTCCTCGCGATCGAGGCGGGCGTCGACAAGGTCCGGATCAACCCGGGGAACATCGGGTCGGAGGCGCGCGTGCGCGAGGTGCTCCGCGCCGCGAAGGCGGCCGGGTGCGCGGTCCGGGTCGGCGTGAACTCCGGCTCGGTCGAGAAGGACCTGCTGGAGAAGTACGGCTGGCCCTCCCCCGAGGCGCTCGTCGACTCGGCGCTCCGCCACCTCGCGACGTGCGACGACGAAGGGTTCGACCAGGTCGTCGTCTCGATCAAGTCGACCGACGTGAAGACGTGCCTCGCCGCGAACCGGCTGCTGGCGGAGAAGACCGACGTCCCGCTCCACCTCGGCATCACCGAGGCGGGGCGACCGGGCTACGGCACGATCAAGTCCGCCGTCGGCATCGGCGCGCTGCTGCTGGAGGGGATCGGCGACACGATCCGGGTCTCGCTCACCGCGCCGCCGGAGGAGGAGATCCCGGTCGCGTTCGACATCCTGAAGGCGACCGGCGCGCGCGTCACCTCCCCCGAGCTGATCGCCTGCCCGACGTGCGGCCGGATCGACATCGACCTCGAGAAGCTGATGAACGAGATCGAGCACCGGCTGCACGGCGAGAAGCTCCCGGTGAAGATCGCGGTCCTCGGGTGCGTCGTGAACGGCCCGGGCGAGGCGGCGGAGGCGGACATCGGGATCGCCGGCGGCGGCGGGATGGGGATCCTGTACCGGAAGGGGAAGGCGGTCGCGAAGGTGAAGGAGGCGGAGATGGTCGACGCGCTGATGGTCGAGATCGAGAAGATCAAGGCCGAGCAGGCGGAGGCCGCCGCCGCCGCGACCTGACCCTCGTGTACCAGGCGCTCCTCGTCCTGCACGTCCTCGGCGCGACGGTCTGGACCGGCGGCCACCTCGTCCTGACGCTCGGCTTCCTCCCCGGCGCGGTCCGGACCCGCGACGTGACCGCGCTGCAGGCGTTCGAGGCGCGGTTCGAGCGGATCGGCATCCCGGCGCTGATCGTCCAGGTGCTGACCGGCCTCGAGCTCGCCCGCCGCTACCTCCCGCCGTCCGAGTGGCTCTCGTTCGACGGCCTCCTCGCCCGCCACGTCGGCGTGAAGCTCGTCCTCCTCGCCGTCACCCTCGGCCTCGCCCTCCACGCCCGCCTCCGGCTGGTCCCGAAGCTCGACGGCTCGAACGTCCGCGCCCTCGCCGTCCACGTCGTCCTGATCACGCTCGTGTCGGTCCTGTTCGTGGTGGTCGGGATCGGCTTCCGGACCGGCAGGGTGGTGTAGGCGGGGAGGATGCGAGGTCGGACCCGACGGTCCGAGTGAGGCGGCATGACGAGCATCCGGTGGAAGCTCCTTGACTTCGGCCCGGACTCCGTGCGACCCTTCGGTTGTCAAGGGAACAAGGAAGGAAGCAGGGATATGCGTTTCACGATTCTCGTCATTGCGTTGTTCGGCACGGGGACCTCGGCCACGGCCCAGGAAGCCGTTGACGGCGGACTCCCGCCGAGCACCGGGCTCGGATTCATCGAGAACCTCGGCCAGTTCGATCCCGAGGTTCGCTTCGTCGTTCGTTCGCGGGGTCTGATCGCTCAGCTCGCCGCCGACGCGGTTCATTGGAACCTCATGTCGGCCCGCTCGTCGGCGGCGCCTCGTCCGGGACGTCATGAACGTGGTAACACTCGGAGAGAGAGAGAGGTTACCGCGCACCGGTTCGCATGACGTTCATCGGCGCGTCCCCCAACGCCGAAATCCGAGGCCTCGACAGGCTCCGTCCTTATGCGAACTTGGGGAACAACGACCCGCCCGGGTTCCAGACCACTCCCCTCGGCGGGGATCCGTATACCGCGTCGGGGGGAGTCAGCGCGATCCTCGAGTGGCCCGGGCTCGACCAGCCGGCCGAGATGGATGCGTTCGTCCTGCGGTTCGAGGCGCCCTGAGGAGACGGGTGATGACCAAGCACGCACTGCTGCCGATCCTGCTCCTGACCGCGCTCACGCCGCCGATCTCCGGACAGAGCGCGGTGATCCACGAGGTGACCGAGGAGTCGGCGGCCTTCGGCTGGCTCGGCTACACGATGGACGCCGCGGGGGACGTCGACGGGGACGGCTGGCAGGACGTCTTCGTCGGGATCCCGCGGTACAACCCGTCCGGAGCGCCGTATCCGAACGGCGCGGTCGCCACCTACTCCGGCTTCGACGGCAGTCGGCTGAATCTCGTGGTCGGACCGACGTACAGCTCGTTCGGGTACGCGATGCGGAGCGCGGGGGACGTCGACCAGGACGGCGTCGTCGACTTCGTGGGCGGCGGCTGGCCCAAGGACGTCCTGCGCGTCCACTCGACGCAGAGCGGCGCGCTCCTGTTCGAGGCGAAGGGCGCGCAGCTCGACGACCTGTTCGGGTGGTCGGTCGACGTGGCCGGGGACGTCGACGCGGACGGAATGCTCGACTATATCGGCGGTGCGCCTGGTCACGACGTCCCCGGCGGCTTCGCCCAGGTCGGCGCGGCCCGCGTGATCTCCGGGGCGACGGGCCTCGACCTCCACTCCCTGTTCGGGATCACGTCGATCGCGGAGATGGGGTGGTCGGTGGCCGGGGTCGGCGACGTCGATCAGGACGGCTTCGACGACTTCGCCGTCGGCATTCCCGGCCATCCCGAGAACGGCGGCTTCGCCTACGGTGCCGTCCAGGTCCATTCCGGGGCGACCGGATCCGCGACTCACATCTTCGTCGGCGACGCCCCGGGAGAACGCCTGGGCACGCTCGTGCGTCGAGTCGGCGATGTCGACGGCGATGGAACCGCGGACTTCCTCTTCGCCGGGTTGGCCGCGAACAACAGCATCCAGGACCAGATCCGGATTCACTCCGGCGCGGACGCACAAGAGATCCTCAGAATGAAGAAGAAGCTCCCCGACGCCCGAATCTGGACGGCGGCTCCGTTCGGGGACTGGGATGGGGACGGCAAAGACGAGGTGCTCGTCACTTTCGAGGAGCCGCTCAGCAAGGAGCCGACCGGCGTGTTGACCGTCAGCATCGTGAACGCTGGCGGGACCGTTTTGGCGAGCCGCTCGGGCCCTTTCGCTGAACGCTTCGGCGTCGCTAGCGCCGCCATCGGCGACGTCAACGGCAACGGTCTCGACCTCGCGGTCGGCTCGTACCTCGCGCCGGGCTCGGGGAAGCTCTCCATCCTCTCGTCGACGCTCGGGACCCTCACCAAGATCGGAGCGCCGTGTCAGAGCAGCCTCGGCGCGAACGCCTTCATCGACCTCGACGGCACGCCGACCCCGGGGGGCGAGGTGTCGCTGTTCGCCTTGTCCGGCGAGTTCGTGCCGACGGTGGCGGCGCTGTTCCTCGGCGCGTCCGGAGCCGCGACGCCGGCGGGGAACGGCTGCACGCTCTACGTGGGTCCGCCGCAGGCCGTGCTGTTCCTGCCGACCGACGAGTTCGGACGGATCGACTACGCCTTCGACACGCCGGTGACGTTCCCGCTCGGGGCGATCCACGTGCAGGCGTTCTTCGCCGCGCCCACGCCGGTCGGGTTCACGGCGACGGCCGGGCGGGTGATCGACTTCCAGTAGAGGACACGACTTCGCCGGCATCGGCTTCGCGACCGGCGCCTGGTCCGACACGCATGTCGCGTCGGCCGACCTCCCTACGCGCCGACCGTCACCGGGAGAAGGTTCGAGACCTTCAGCGTCGAGCCGTCGGTCCCCGGGGGCGCGAGCGTCGCGGCCTGGAGCCAGAGCTGGAACCCGACCGGCAGGCCGCCGATCGGCGCCGACAGCGGTTCGACGCCCACCGGGCTCGTGGACGGGACCGGGAGGAGCAGGTCGTACGCGAGGAGCGAGTGTCCGAACACCGGCACGGTCTGGCCGGTCGTGTTGACCAGCAGGAACCGGACCGTCCCCGGCTCGGCCGCCGACCACCAGGTCGCCGTGGAGCCGTTCTGGATCTGGGTCGGCCCGACCATCGCCGGCGGGTCGTTCGGGACGACCTGGAACGTCGCGCTCGCGTTCCCCGCGTTCGTCCAGACCGTGACCTGGGTCGGGCCGAGGACGTCGTACAGGAGGACGTCGAACTGGAGCAGCGTGTCGGAGGCGGTCTGGAGCTGCCACGGGTAGATCGTCTTCGACCCGACGTCGACCCACGTCAGGCCGGAGAAGTGCTCGCCGCGGACGCTCACGGTTCCTCCCAGCATGGCGTTCACGCTCCCCGGCGTGATCGAGTGGATCAGGGGCGGCGGCGAGGGCGGCATCGCCGGCGCGGACGCGACGGAGGAGGAGAAGAGGGCGGCGACGGCGAGCGCGCGGTTCATGGGACACTCCTCGGACTCGTTCGACTCGACGGGAGGGCGCGGTCCGCCCGACCGTTCGTGAGAGCCGCGCGGGCGGCCCGAATCGAATCGGAGTTCCGGAAGGAATCGTACGAGGCCGACTGCGGACTCCGGACCGCCACTTTCTCCTAAGAGTTTCGGAGTTTCCGCTTGCCGTCCGGGACGGAACTCCCAAAGCTTTGGGACATGGGAACGCGGAAGCGGAAGACGACCCTCCTCACGAACCTCGAGCTGCAGGTCATGCGGGTCGTCTGGGACGCCGAGGCGCCGCTCACCGTCCGGGACGTGGTCGACCGGCTGAACGAGGGACGGCGGAAGCCGCTGGCGTACAACACGGTCCAGACCATGCTGACGATCCTCCGGGAGAAGGGGGTCGTCGAGTCGAAGGCCGGGGAGGGGCGCGCGCACCGGTTCCGGGCGCGCGTGTCGCAGGAGGAGGTGACGACCTCGATGGTCGGCGACCTCGTCGAGCGGCTGTTCGACGGGAAGGTCGAGCCGCTCCTGGTCCAGCTCGTCGGGAACGAGTCGCTGTCGCGCTCGGACCTCGAGGCGCTGAAGGGGCTGATCGAGAACCAGCTCGACGACGACCCAGACGACGGGTGGGAGACGCGCTGATGGGCCCGATCGCCGGACACCTCGTCCTGCATTCGAT
>JBICIB010000684.1:0-2894 GCA_043101415.1 Planctomycetota bacterium JB042
CGACGCTCTTCCGATCTCTGACGTCGGGAGGTCGACGGTGCCGTACGTGAACATCCAGATCACCCGCGGCGCGACGCGGGAGCAGAAGGCCCGGCTGGTCGAGGACGTGACCGGCTCGCTCGTCCGCGTGCTCGGGAAGCGTCCGGAGCACGTGCACATCGTCATCCAGGAGATCGCCGAGGAGGACTGGGGGTTCTCCGGCCTCCTGACCGACGAGTGGAAGCGCCGGTCGGAGGCGGGCTCGGCGGACGGCTGAGCGCGGCCCCGGCCGCGAATCGGTGTCGGGTCGGGCGGTCCGATCTCGCGTCTCTCACGTTCCCTCGCCGCGGGCGGACCGAGAACGTGAGGACGTCCATGTTCACCGAGCCCGAACTCGCGGAGCGCCGCCCGGTCTGGGCCGCGCTCTCGGAGCTGTTCCTCGACGTCGAGCCGACGGACGACGGCCGACGGGACGTCGCTCGCGCGCTCGCGGCGTCGCCGTACGCGCTCGAGGACCTGGAGCGGATCCTCCGCCGGGAGGTCTTCCCGGTCCTCTGGCGAAACCTCTTCCTCGTCGCCGGGGTGTGGGACGGCTTCGACCTCGAGCGGCTCGAGCGGGAGATCGTCCGTCGCCGCCGCCGGCGGTGGCGCTGGCCGTTCCGACCGGGGTGGAGGATGATCGAGCGGGAATGGCGCGAACTGCGCCGGGCGGTCGAGGCCGAGCGTCGTGAGGGCGGGGTGTCGGCTTGACGCCCGCGCCCGAATCGTCGTGAATGACCGGCCGGACCGCGGGGGCGGGACGACGACGAAAGGACGCCGGAAGCCATGATGCCGGGAATCGCTTCAGTGATCGTGTCGCTCCTGGTCGCCGCGGCGCCGAAGGTCGACGAGACGAAGGACCTCGTCCGCGGGAAGGTCGGCGAGCGCGTCGCGGCGTTCGTGCGCGGCGCCGAGTCGGTCGGCTACGAGGGGGCGGTGCTCGCCGCCGTCGACGGCGAGGTCGTCCTGGCGATCGGCGTCGGGAGCGCCGACCTCGAGGGCGCGGTGCCGAACACGCCGGCGACCCTGTTCGAGATCGCGTCGGCGACGAAGCAGTTCACGGGGGCCGCGGCGGCGAAGCTGTTCCAGGCGCGGAAGCTCGACCTCGACGACTCGATCGCCGACCACCTCCCGGGCGTCCCCGACGACTGCCGGGGGATCACGGTCCGCCACCTCCTGCGACACACCTCCGGGATCCCCGGCACGAATTCGAAGGGGGGCGGGGACGACCTCGCGGCCGTGCTCCCGCTCTTCCTCGCCGGCGGCCCGGTCCACCCGCCGGGGGAGCACTGGGAGTACTGGAACCAGGGGTACGCGCTGGCGAGCGAGATCGTCGCCCGGGCGTCGGGGAGGTCGTACGTCGAGTTCTGCGAGAAGGAGCTGTTCCGGCCGGCCGGGATGAAGTCGACCGGCTTCACCGGCGACGCGCCGCCGCGCGGGGCGGCGGTCGCGATCGGGCGGTCGGCCCGCGGCGCCCCGCGGTCGGCGTTCGAGCACCCGTACGGGAGCTACGGGTTCCAGTACCGGGGCATGGGGGGCGCGGTGACGAACGTCTGGGACCTCTGGCGGTGGGACCGGGCGCTCGACGGGAAGAAGATCCTGAAGGGGAAGGCGAAGGAGGCGCTCTTCGAGCCGGGCCCGAACGACTACGCGCTCGGGTGGACCGTCCGTCGGAACGAACGCGGCCGGATCGTCCACTCGCACGGCGGCGCGGTGCGCGGGTTCGTCTGCGACGTCCGGCGCTTCCCCGAGCGGGACGGCGCGGTCTTCGTCCTCTCGTGCCGGGACGACGCCGAAGTCCGGCGGATCGCGGACGGGATCGAGGAGGCGCTGTTCGGCGACCCGCCCTCGATCGAGCCGACGCCCCGACCGCTCGACGACGTGCTCCTCGGCGCGGTCGCCGGTCGGTACGAGGACGACCGCGGCGCCGCGGTCGTGGTCCGGACCGACGGCGGGGTCGCCCGGGCGGAGATCCACTGGTCGCCCGGGGGCTCGGTGTCGCACGGATTCCTCGGTCTCGACGAGGACGGCGGCGTCGTCTACTACCATTGGACGGGCGCCCCGGCCGTCCGGGTCGAGCGGGACGGCGCGACGGTCGCCGCCCTCTCGGTCGAGTCGCGGCGCTTCCGTCGCGCGCCCTGATTCGAGCGACACCCCGAGCCCACCGAACTCCGACCTCCCTTCGCCATGAACGACGCTCTTCCTCCGCCGTCCCGGACCGCCGACGCGGGAGACCGGTTCGCCGCCGCGCTGGCGCCGGCGCGGGCCGCCCTCCTCGCCCACCCGGTCTACGCCGCCATCGGCGACGAGGGGGCCGTCCGCCGCTTCATGGAGACGCACGTCTTCGCGGTCTGGGACTTCCAGTCGCTCCTGAAGGGACTGCAGCGAGCCGTCACGTGCGTCGACGTGCCGTGGGTCCCGACCGGCGACCCGGAGGCGCGGCGGTTCGTGAACGAGATCGTCCTCGACGAGGAGAGCGACGCGGCGCCCGGGGGCGGGCACCTGTCGCACTTCGAGCTCTACCTCCGGGCGATGCGCGAGGCGGGGGCGGACGTCGGCCCGATCGATCGGTTCGTCGCCGCGCTCCGGGCCGGGACGCCGGTCGAGTCCGCGCTGGCCGCACCGGACGTGCCGGCGGGGGTCCGTCCGTTCGTCGACACGACGCTCCGGATCGCCCGGGACGGCGCGCCGCACGAGATCGCGGCCGCGTTCGCGTACGGCCGGGAGGAGGTGATCCCGGGGATGTTCCGGCGGCTCGTCGACGAGCTCGCCCGCGCGGCGCCGTCCGCGTGGGAGACGTTCCGGGACTACCTCGAGCGCCACATCGGCCTCGACGCGGACGAGCACGGCCCGAAGGCGCGCCGGCTGGTCGAGTC
>JBICIB010000685.1:0-2990 GCA_043101415.1 Planctomycetota bacterium JB042
GAGCGTGCGTCGGAGCGGCGGCCGGTTCGTCTGTCGATTCCTGCGCGACGCGGGGAGCGTCCTCCGCGTCGTCGACGACGAGGGGGACGTCGAGCGCGAGGTCGAGCTGCCGGCGCCGGGGACGGTCGGCGCGATCGCCGGCGAGGACGCCGCGACCGAGGCGTTCCTCGAGTTCGAGTCGTTCGCCCGCCCGCCCGCGGTGCTTCGCCTCGACGTCGAGACCGGCGGGCTCGAACCGTTCTTCGCGCCCGCGGTCCCGTTCGATCCGGACCGGTTCGTCACCGAGCAGGTCTTCTTCCGTTCGCGCGACGGCACGCGGGTGCCGATGTTCGTCACCCGTCGCGCCGACGTGACGCCGGACGGCGCGCGGCCGGTCCATCTGTACGGGTACGGCGGGTTCTACGCCGCGCAGACGCCGGCGTACTCCCCGGTGATGCTCGAGTGGATGGAGCGCGGCGGCGTCTACGCGCTGGCGAACGTCCGCGGCGGCGGCGAGTACGGGATCGTCTGGCACTGGGAGGGGATGCGCGAGCGGAAGCAGAACGTCTTCGACGACTTCGTCGCCGCGGCCGAGCGGCTGGTCGAGGACGGGTGGACGACGCCGCGCCGCCTCTCGATCGGCGGGCGGTCGAACGGCGGGCTGCTGGTCGGGGCGTGCCTCACGCAACGCCCCGATCTGTTCGGCGCGTGCGTCGCGCGGGTCGGACTGTTCGACATGCTCCGGTACGACCGCTTCCCGATGGGGAGGACGTGGCGGAACGAGTACGGATCGTCCGAGGACGAGACGCAGTTCGAGGCGTTGCGCCGCTACTCGCCGCTCCACCGCGTCCGCGCCGGCGCGACGTACCCGGCGACGCTGCTGACGACGGCCGACCACGACGAGCGGGTCCCGCCGAGCCACAGCTTCAAGTTCGCGGCGGCCCTTCAGGAGGCGCAGGCCGGCGAGGCGCCGATCCTGCTGCGCGTGACGAGCCGGGCCGGGCACGGCGCCGGCACGTCGACCTCGCGGGCGATCGCGGAGTGGGTCGACGTGGCGGCGTTCCTCGCCGAGGCGCTCGACTTCCCGCTCGAGTAGGGCGCCCACGTCGGTTACCGGGCGCGGCCGGAGAGGGTACCGAGGGCATGACGATCGAGAGCGCGCTCCTCCTGACGATCCTGACGCTGGCCGCACCCGCCGACGACGCGCGCGAGGCGCCGCGCAAGACCGCCGACGACCACGCGAAGCTCGCCGCCTGGTGCGACGCGCGGGGGCACCGGGCGCGGGCCGAGGAGCAGGCGAGGGCGGCCCTGCGGCTCGACGCGGACCACGCGGTCGCCCGTCGCGTGCTCGGGTTCGTGCGGGTCGACGGGCGTTGGGCGAGGACGCGCCTGCCGGCCGGCTTCGTGGCGGCGCTGCAGCGACGGGTCGACGCCGACCTTCGCCGCCTGGTGTCGCGGGACGCCCAGCAGCGGGACGCCGCGCGCGAGGCGCTGCTCGAGACCGCGAGCCTCGAGGACCTCCCCGCCCTGGCGACGGAGGTCGAGCGTCTGCACGCCGTCGCGGCGCGCCTCTTCGCCGGCGGCGAGAGGGGGGTGATCGAGGTCCGGGCGACGTCGTCGAAGCTCGCGGCGAGCCGCGACTTCTCGACGAGCCTCGGATCCGGCGGCCCGGTCCGGTTCACGCTCCCCGAGCTGAGGTCGGTCCGGATCGGCACCACGGTCGGCGTCCCGCTCGGCGGGCCGTGACCGCCGCGCCGCCGTTGACGCTCGGCCGGCGGCGCGAGTACCGTGCGCGCGCCGCCCTTCGCCGACCCCGGCGACCGGGATCGACCCCGTGACCGCCGCGCCGGCGTCGGACCGACCGGCAGGAGACCGCGCCCGATGATCGCCGCCGCCGTCCAGTCCGACCCGAAGCTCGGCGCGCCCGCCGTCAACCTCGAGGCGATCCTCGTCGCGATCGGCGAGGCCGAGGCGGACCTCGTCGTCTTCCCCGAGTGCGCCGTCACCGGGTACGGGTTCGAGTCGCGCGAGGCGGCGTGGGAGGCGGCGCAGGAGGTGCCGGGGCCGGCGACCGAGGTCGTGGCGGTCGCGTGCGCGCGGACCGGGCGTCACGTCGTCCTCGGGTTGCTCGAGCGGTCCGGCGACCGGCTGTTCAACGCCGCGGCGCTGATCGGCCCGACCGGCCTGGTCGGCGTCTACCGGAAGAACCACGTCCCGTTCATCGGCGTCGACCGGTTCGTCGACCCGGGCGATCTCGGCTACCCGGTGTTCGACACGCCGATCGGCCGGCTCGGGGTGCTGATCTGCTACGACCTGTCGTTCCCCGAGGCGTGCCGATCCCTGAAGCTCGACGGCGCGCAGGTCGTCTGCGTGGCGACGAACTGGCCGACCGCGGCGGAGGTGTCGTGCGTCCACGCGCCGCCGGTCCGGGCGCAGGAGAACCACGTCCACCTCGTCGTGGCCGATCGGGCCGGGGAGGAGGCGGGCTTCACGTTCCGGGGGGAGTCGAGGATCGTCGACTGCGACGGGAGGACGCTCGCGCAGGCCGGCACCGCGCCGGCGATCGTCACCGCCGAGATCGACCCCGCCGCCGCCGACGCGAACCGCGTGATCCACGTGAAGGGCGGATACGAGATCGATCGGGTCGGTCACCGGCGCCCGGAGACGTACGGGCGCGTGGTCGAGCGCTGAGCCGGTCCGGTCAGCCCGACCCCTTCAGGCTCTTCCGCGCCGTCACGTACTCGGGGAGCGCGTGCTCGCACGCCGCGGCGTCGCCGGAGAGCTTGTACGCGACCCACTTGCCGCGCCACGGGTAGAACTCGGTCCGGATGAAGAGCGCGCGGCCGTCCTCCTCCTTCTCGACGACCATCGCCTTGCCGTTCCCGAGCGGGGAGCGGACGCCCTTCAGCCGCATCGTCGGGTCGTCCTTCTTCAGCTGCGCCGCGACCGCGTCGAAGAACGCCTTCGGGTTCGCGCTGCTCGCGTCGATCACCTGGAGGTTCACGATCGCC
>JBICIB010000686.1:0-3070 GCA_043101415.1 Planctomycetota bacterium JB042
GCTGGTCGTGTCGTCGATCCTCCTCCCGCGCGCCACGGGGAGGGCGAAGGCGGTCTCGCTCCGCGCCCTCTGGTCGGACGACGCGCGGATCCGGTGGCTCTCGGCCGCGCGGCTCTTCCTGTTCGGAGCGCGCGACGTCTGGTTCGTGCTCGCGGTCCCGGTCTTCCTCGCCGCCGACCTCGGCTGGTCGTTCACGCGGGTCGGCGGGTTCCTGGCGCTCTGGGTGATCGGCTACGGGCTGGTCCAGGCCGCGGCGCCGGCCTGGGTCTCCGGACGGAGCGGGGCGCCGCCGACGGCGGGGCGGCTCGTCGGCTGGACCTGGGCGTTGGTGCTCCCGATGGGCGCGATCCTGTGCCTGCTCCGGGCCGGCGCGCCCCCGGGGCCGACCCTGGTGGCCGGGCTCGCCGTCTTCGGCCTCGTCTTCGCCGCGAACAGCGCGGTTCACTCGTTCCTGATCGTCCGGTACTCCGACGCCGACCGGGTGTCGCTGAACGTCGGCTTCTACTACATGGCGCACGCGGCGGGCCGCCTCGTCGGGACGGTCCTGTCGGGCGCGGTCTTCCAGGCGGCGGGAGAGGGGCGCGCCGGCCTCGAGGCGTGCCTCGCCACGTCGATCGGGATGGTCGTCCTCTCCGCGGTCCTCGGCGCCGGCGTCCGGCGGGCGGAGCGGCTCGAGCTCGCCTGACCCGTCCCTCAGCGCGCGTCGTCGTCGTCGGGCGCGGGCGCGGGGCGGTCGCCCGGCTCGAACCCGGCGCAGCTCGCCAGCGGCAGCGGCGGGTACTTCGGGAACCGCGGGTCGTCCTTCGACCGGAGGCAGAAGAGGAACTCCGAGCCGCGCCCGGACCGGACGATCTTCCGGTGGACGCAGGCGTCGCAGAGGGTCGGCGGGCGGTGCATGGGAGGCGGTCCGGACGGCGCGGCGCGGGACATCGTACGGCCTCCCCCCGAATCCGTGGCCCCTCGGCGGCGCGGGTCGCGCCAAGCGACGGAACCCCTGGTCCGAACCTCGGAGATCCCCCATGCGCCGTCGACTCGTCCTCGCCCTCTCTCTCGCCGTCCCCCTCGCCGTCGGGGCCTCGGGTCTCGCCGGCGTCGGCCCGAAGGGAGGGCCGCCGTTCAACCAGTACGTCTGCACCGGGACCGTCCAGATCACCACCGAGGCGGGCACGAAGACCGAGAACTGGAACGAGACGCTCTTCTTCTACAAGGACGGCAAGAAGAAGCGGTTCGCGACGACCGAGTGGCTCGGCAAGTGGTGGAAGAAGCAGAACGGAGCGGACGGCTGGAAGTGGTCGGCGAACCTGAACGGCGAGATCGCGAAGTCGATCGAGTTCAACGAGCCGGGCGTGCAGGCGAAGGTGATCTACAAGTTCCGGAAGCTGAAGATCGTCGACGGACTCCTGACCGGCGTGATCAAGGTGAAGATCAAGCGGAAGCACCCCGACGGCACGAAGACGAAGGAGACCTGGTCGGGGAGCTTCACCGGCGTCGGGAGCTGAGCGCGCGGGGGCGCGCGGTCAGCCGTCGTCGTCCGGCCCTTCCTCTTCGTCCGGTTCGTCCGACGCGAGGTCGATCCAGGCCGCTTGCCGGGCCAGGTAGCGGGCCTCCAGCGATCGGCCGGCCGGGCGGAGTTCCCCCGACGCGGAGGACGGGAGTTCGAGGGCGCGGGAGGTGACCGTCGTCCCCGAGGCCGCGAAGTCGACCCCGACGTCCTGGAGCTCCGTCGGCGCGCCCTCCTCCTCCGCGCGGGCGCGCATCACGATCCGGTGGCGCGTCGCCCGCCCGAACCCGAGGTCGAGCCGGATCGGCTCGCTCGCGAACCGTCCGGAGACCACGACCACCTCGTGCGGCTCGCGGGGGAGCGGCGAGACCTCGATCGGTCCGCGCTCCTCGGGCCGCCGCGCGCCGAGCTTCGCGACGGGACGCTCCGGCGCCCCGCGGGCCGGGCGGAGGACGTCCCCTTCGCGGCGACGGCGGTCGAGGCGGGGGTCCGCCGACCGGGCGATCAGGAGCTCGAGCCCGGGCGGGACGGGGAGGAACGTCCGATCGATGGGGAGGGCTTGGAGCGCCGTCACATAGCTCCATCGGGCCTGGCTCGCCGCGAGCAGGAGCTGTCGATTCGGAAGGACGGTTTCGGCGGTCAGCGGGGCCGACGAGTGGACGTAGCGCGCCTCGGCGAACGGCTCGCCCTCGCGCCGGAACTCGAACCGGACGGTCTGCACGGTCGCCCGGCCCGATTCGCTCGACTCGCGCAGGAACGGACGTCCGTCCTCGCCGACGAGGTCGAACCGCGCGACCGCGCTCGGGAAGAGGGAGAGGTCGACCCAGGCCTCGCGGCCGCGCTCGAGCGTCACGAGGCGGTCGATGCCGAGGTCCTCGCCGTCGCGGCGCACGGTCAGCCGATAGGTGCCGCTCGCCAGCGCGCCGAACGAGAACTCGCCGTCGGCGCCGATCGGGAGGCGCGAGCGCTCCTCCTGGAAGCCGCACGCCTCGCACGGCGTCTCCCGGGAACGGGCCGCGACGAGGTCCGGCGTCCCGTCCTCGAGCCGCGGCGAGCACCGGGCGCACGGGCCGCGCCCGGCGCCGCGGAGTTCGACGACGATCTCCGGGTCGTCCGTGTCGGGGGGGCGAACCGTCCGGATCCGGCCCGTGATGCGGGCGGCGCCGGGCTCCATCCTCACCCAGCCGAGGTCGGTGGTGCGGCCGGGCCGGACGTCGAACGAGCGGAGCGTCGTGTCCTCGTACCCCGCGCACCGGATCGATCCCTCCCACGAGCCCGACGTCAGGCTCGCCGTGACCGTCCCGTCGTGGCTCGCGTCGGACCTCTCGCCCGTCGCCGCGTCGGTCTCGAGCTCTCCGAAGCGGCGCTCGTTCAGGAAGCGCGTGTCGATCGCGGTCGGCGGACGTCGTCCGGTCCGAGCGTCGTACGGGCGGAAGACCACGACTCCCGCGGCGGGGAGCGGGGCGTCCTCGTCGGCGCCGGCGCCGGCGGCGTCCGTCGTGTCGTCCTCGGCGACCTCGCGGGCCGGGGCGGGAGAGGCCTCCGCGGCGGCGACCTCCGAGGAGGGGC
>JBICIB010000687.1:0-4383 GCA_043101415.1 Planctomycetota bacterium JB042
TCCGCTCCTCCAACGCGCCGCGGAGCTCGCCGTCGCCGGCGATCACGAACGCCGCGTCCTCGCCCGCCGCGCGGAGGCGCGCCGCCGCGTCGATCAGGTCGGCGTGCCCCTTCGCCGCGTTCAGCAGCCCGACGGTCCCGACGAGGCGGGTCCCCGGACCGATCCCGAGCTCGGCCCGGACCCGCGCCCCGTCGGCGGTCGCGAACGGCCCCGGGTCGATGCCGTTCGGGATCACGACCGTCCGCTCCTCCGGCACGATCGCGTACGCCGCCGCCTCCCGCTGCTCGGAGCGCGAGACGTGCACGAGCCGGTCGGTCCGCTGGCCGAGGAGCCGCTCGACCCCCAGGAAGAACCTCACCCGCCGGGGCGAGAAGTGGTCGGCGAACTGGAACGCGAACGTGTGCGGCGTGTGGACGATGCGGGCGCCGACGCGGGCGATCCGCGCCCCGACCCGGCCGAGCGCCCCCGCCTTGCTGGAGTGCGTGTGGATCACGCGGAACCGCTCGCGCGCGAACAGCCGCGCGAGCCTCCATTGATGGCCCGCGTCGAGGTGCGGGCGGATCTCGCGGACCATCGGGAGCTCGATCACGTCGACGCCCTCCGCGGCGAGCGCGGCGAGGTCGTCCCGGAACGTCGGGTCGCGGACCGCGGACGCGACGAGCGTCACGTCGAAGCCGCGCCGCACGAGGCCGCCCGAGAGGTCGCGGACGTGACGCCGCGTCCCTCCGATCGTGCACTCCATGATCTGACAGATGCGGGTCATGCGAGCCGTTCGGGGAGCCGCCCGCGGAGGGCGTCGCGCGTCGCGGGCGAGTCCCGCGCGACTTCTTCGACGGGCTGGTAAGCTCCCGAGCGTACCCCCGCGTCCGGGTCGAATCGAACCGGCCGCGGGAATCCTTTTCCCACCGGTCCGGCCGTCCCCGGAGGTCGCCGCGAACGTGGATCCGATGCGCGACGACGGCCGTCTCCCGAAGATGCTCCTCCTCCTCGCCTTCGTCTCGGGCGCGGTGGCGCTCGTCTACGAGGTCGTCTTCTTCCGCTCCCTCGGGCTGCTGTTCGGCGTGGCGGTCTACGCGGTCACGGCGGTCGTCTGCGCGTTCCTCGGCGGGCTCGGGCTCGGGGCGGCGGTCGGCGGGCGTCTCCTCGCGCGGCGGTCTCCGCTCGTCACGTACGCGGCGCTCGAGATCGGGGTCGCGCTGTTCGGATACGTGGCGCCGTTCCTCTTCCGGCGCCTGACCGACGCGGTCGTCCCGCCCCCGGGCGAGCGGCCGTCGTTCGTGACGTTCGGCCTGTCGTTCCTCGTCCTCCTCGTGCCGACCACGCTGATGGGCGCGACGTTCCCGGTCCTCGGGCGGGCGGTCGCGGCCGGCGGGCGGGACACGGCGCGACGGGTCGGCTGGCTGTACGGCGTCAACACGTTCGGCGCGGTCGCCGGCGCGCTCCTCGCCGCCTGGGTCTTCCTGCCGCGGCTCGGGCTGCTCGGGACGACGCACCTCGCGGCCGGCGCGAACGTCACGCTCGCCGTGCTCGCGCTCGTCCTGTGGGTCCGCGCCCCGGCCGTCGAGGACCGCCCCCGTCCGCGATCGACCGAGGACGGGTCGGGGGACCGCGCGCCGATCCCCCCCGGCCTCCTGATCGGCGTCGCCGGCGCGGGGTTCGTGGCGCTCGGGGTCCAGGTGCTCGGGACGCGGCTCCTGATCTCGCTCCTCGGCGGGACGGTCCATTCGTTCGCGGCGGTCCTCGCGACGTTCCTGCTCGGCCTCGCGATCGGCGGCGCGGCGTTCGGCGGCTGGCTCGCCCGCCGCCCGTCCCCCGCGGCGGCGCTCGCGCGCGCGGTGATGCTCCTCGGAGCGGGGGTCGGCGTCGGGATGATCCTCCTCCGCCTGCGGCTGACCGAGGACCCGTTCGCCGGCCCGCTGAACATGGAGACGCCCGCGTGGGCGAGGACGCCGTTCGGCTACTTCCGCCTGGCGGTCGAGCTCTCCGCGGCGGCGCTCCTCCCGGCGTGCGTCGTGTCGGGCGCGATCCTCCCCGCGGCGGCGCGGACGCTCCGCGGCCTCGGCGTGGCGCGCGGGCTCGGGACGCTGTACGGCCTGAACACCGTCGGCGCCGTCGTCGGCACCCTCCTCGCCGGCCTCGTGATGTTGCCGCTCCTCGGGCTGCGGGGCGGGATGATCGCGCTCGGGGGGCTCGCCCTCGCGTTCGCCGCCTTCCCGTTCGTGACCGCGCGACGGGCCGGCGAGCGGCTCGACGGCGCGAAGACGGCCCTCGCGTTCGCCTCCACGGTCGGCGCGCTCGCGCTCGGCCTCCGGACCGAGCCGCCGGCGGACGGCGACGACTTCGAGCGGATCTTCCACACCGAGTCGGCGAACTCCTCGGTCACCGTCGGCGTGGTCCACGAGGACGGAGAGAGCGAGCCGGTCCGCTGTCTCTTCGTGAACGGCAAGTCGGTCGCGACGTCGGTCTTCATCGATCGTCGCCTGCAGCTCCTGCTCGGGTTCCTTCCGACGTTCCTCCACGAGGACCCGCGGCGCATCGTCTCGGTGGCCCTCGGGACCGGGATGTCGTCGGGCGCGCTCGCGATGTCCGGGGCGGAGGTCGACGTCGTCGAGCTCTCGCGGGGCGTGATCGAGGCGTGCCCGAGGTTCGACCGTTGGACCGGCGCGGTCCTCGAGCGGGAGAACGTCGACGTGATCCACGACGACGGACGGGCGTTCCTCCGCCGCACCGACCGGACGTACGACATCCTGTCGACCGACCCGATCCACCCGTGGGTCGCCGGGTCGGCCTACCTCTTCACCGTCGAGTACTACCGACTCGCCCGGTCCCGGCTCCGCGAAGGAGGAATCGTGTCGCAGTGGATCCCTCTGTACCAGCTCTCGACCGAGGACATCGCGGGGATCACGCGGTCGTTCACGGAGGTCTTCCCGCACGTCTCGGCTTGGGTGACCGGCTACGACATGATCCTGCTCGGGTCGGACCGCGAACTCCGCCTCGAGCCGGGGCGGGTCCGCGAACGGATGGCGGCCCCGGAGGTGCGGGCGCTGCTGGCGGAGATCGGCGTCGCCGAGCCGGCCGACGTGCTCGGGACCTGGTTCGCCGGGAACCGGACGCTCGAGGCGCTCGCGGACGAGGCGCGCGGACCGATCACCGACGACCGGCCGTGGATCGAGTTCACCGCGCCGCGCAGCGTCTTCGGCGGGTTCGCGAACGACGTCATCCGGCGGCTCGCGACCGCCGACGAGCCCCCCCCGATCGCGGAGGGGACGTGGGCCGTCGATCGCGAGGCGATCCTCGCCGCGCGGGAGCGCCTGCGGAGCGCGGCGCTCGAGTTCGTCGCCACCGTGGAGCGGACCGGTCGGTACGGGCAGGCCCGGCACGACTACACCCGGGTGCTCCGCGTCCCCGCGCCGGCGACCGCGGCGAAGGAGGACTCGTGAGCGCCCCGCGGCTGTTCGTCACCGGCGCGTCGGGGTTCGTCGGCCGTCACGTCGTCGACGCGCTGCTCGCCCGCGGCGCGGAGGTCGTGGCGCTGACCCGCGACGAGTCCCGGATCGAGCCGCGGGAGGGCGTGACCGTGCGCGCCGTCGACCTGCTCGACCTCGACTCGATCCTCCCCGCGGTCGAGGACTGCGCGGGCGGCGTCCACGTCGCCGGCGCGGGACCGGGGTCGAGCGACCGCGCTCTGTTCGAGGGGAACGTCCTCGCCGGCCGGCACGTCGCCGCGACCTGCCGGAGGAAGCCCGGGCTCGGCCGCCTCGTCGCGATCTCGAGCGCCGCCGTCCTCGAGCCGGGCGACACGGAGTACCGCCGCTCGAAGATCGGGATGGAGGCGGGCATCCGCGCGGTCGAGATCGACTGGACCATGCTCCGTCCGACGCTCGTCCTCGGGCGCCCGGAGGAGAGCGCCGAGATGCGGGGGCTGGTCGAGCGGGTCCGAGGCGGCCGGATCGTCCTCCCGAACGGAGGGCGCGCCCGCGTCCAGCCGGTCTACGTCGACGACGTCGCCGCCGCGGCCGCGGTCGCCGTGATCGAGGGGAGAGGGGTGAAGCAGGCGTTGACGCTCGCCGGACCGGAGGAGGGGATCGAGTGGCGCGCGCTGCTGGAGGGCGTGCGGGACCGGACCGGCGGCGCCGCGCGGTTCGCCTCGGTGCCGGCCGTCGCGCTCCGGGCCGCCGGCCTCGTCGCCGGGGTGGTCGGGAAGGGCGGACGCTTCTCCGCCGCCGCCAAGTTCCACTCCGCCGATCACCGGACGTCGATCGCGCCCGCGCGCGAAGCGCTCGGGTTCGATCCCCGCCCGATCGAAGAGGCGATGGAACTGTCGTTCGGGCGGCGAGACGGGTGAGCGGGGACCGGACGCCGGGGACCGGGAGAGGGAGGGGA
>JBICIB010000688.1:0-2984 GCA_043101415.1 Planctomycetota bacterium JB042
GGGAGGTGTCTCCGACCCGCTCACGTCCTCGCGCGATGCGTCGGGCGTGGTTCCCGCTCGGTTTCGAGTCGCGCTGCGGGGTCGCTCTCGGAGAAGCCTCCCCGTCCCGCCCCCCGCCTCGCCCGCTTCGGACTTCCTCACCCGATTCCGGGGTGGGGAAGGGGGAGTCCGGTGAGGACCCATGGGATGGCGCTGGCGCGGAGTTCATCGGACCGTGTCGGTCTTCCGCGTCAGCGCCCTCTCCCCTGCTCTCCCCTGCTCTCTCTTGCTCTCGTTGCTTCCCCCGTCAGCGCGCTCTCCCCGGCTCTCGTCGCTTCCTCCGTTCCGCTCCCGTCCACGGGCAGCGTCACCGAGAACGTCGTCCCCGTTCCTTCCTCGCTCTTCACCGACACGCGGCCGTTGTGGGCTCGGACGCAGTGCTTGACGATGGCGAGGCCGAGTCCGGTGCCGCCCATCTCGCGGGAGCGGGACTTGTCGACGCGGTAGAAGCGTTCGAAGATGCGGGGGAGGCTCTCGGAGGGCATGCCCATCCCGCTGTCGGCGACCTCGACGGTCACCGTGCCGCCGCCCTCGAGGTAGCGGACGCGGACGCTGCCGCCGGCCGGCGTGTACTTGATCGCGTTCTCGATCAGGTTGGTGAAGACCTGCTCGAGGCGCTTCTCGTTCCCGGTGATCAGGAACGGTCGGTGGGGGGGCTCGGTGTACTCGAGCGCGACTCCCTTCGCCTCGGCGGTGCCGCTCAGGGCGCGCATCGCGCTCCGGACGGGGTTCTCGAGCGGGATCTTCTCCATCGGGATGCGGTCTCCCTCGGACTCGATGCGGGAGAGCTCGAGGAGGTCGGCGACGATCGCCTGCATGCGGACCGCGTTCCTCCGCGCGATGTCGAGGAAGCGGGTCGCCTCCTCCTGGGTCGTCGCCGGGTCCTCCAGGGTCTCGATGGCGCCGAGCACGGCGGTCAGCGGCGTCCTCATCTCGTGGGAGACGTTCGCGCCGAAGTCGATGCGCCCCTTGTCGAGGCGGCGGAGCTCGGTGACGTCGTACAGGAGGGCGACGGCGCCGACGTCCGGTTCGACTCGCGTGGCGGAGAGCGCGAGGATGCGGTTCTCCGCCGCCGGTGACGGGGCGTCGCCGTGCCACTCGGGCGCGCCGGCGAGGGCGGCGCGGAGGGCGTGTTCGAGGTCGGGGAAGCGGACCTCGCGCCAGAGTTCGGAGCCGACGTCGAGCGGACGGCGGAGGCCGAGCAGGCGGGAGGCGGCGTCGTTCATCAGGAGGACCCGTTCGTTCGGATCGACGGCGATGACCCCCTCGCTCATCGAGGCGTGGATCGCCGACGTCTCCCGCCGGTCGCGCTCGACCAGCTCGATGCGGGTGCGCAGCTCCTTCGCCATCCGGTTCAGCGAATTGGCGATCCGGCGCACCTCCACCGGGCCGCGGACGCGCACCTTCCCCTCGAGGTCGCCCCGGGCCAGCTCGGCGGCCCGGACCTGGATCGACTCGAGGGGGTGTGCCAGCCAGCGCGAGACGAACGCGGTCCCGACGAGGCCGAGGAAGAGCGCCGCCGCCACGCCGAGCAGCAGCCCGACGGCGACGAGCGAGAACTCGCGCTCGACCGTCTCGACGGCCGCGCCGACCCGGACGAACCCGTGGCCCCCGTCCGCGAAGTCGATCCGCTTGGCGACGTACTGGGTCGCGATCGAGGTCGTGGCGCTGGTCCGGAACGCTCCGCCCGTGCCCTCGCTGCGCGCCTGCACGACCTCCGGCCGCTCGCCGTGGTTGGCGATCGGCGGTTTCGAGACGTTGTCGAAGGGGACCTCCCCGTCCGACGCGATCAGCGTCACGCGCAGCTTCGACCCGTCGACCGACGTCAGGATCGGCGGGATGGGCGCGTCGCCGCCGCGCCGGGTCAGGACCTCGGTCGCGGCGCCGGTGAGGAGGTCGGCCGCCGTGTCGAGCCGGCGCACGACCTGGTCGGTGTGGAACTGACGCAGGCGACGCTCTCCGTACCCCACGCCGAGGAGGAGGAGCGCCATCTGGATGGCCGCGAACGTGAGGAAGATCCGACCGGCGAGGGTCTTGGGAGCGGGCTTCATTCGGCCGCGATCGGCAGCTCCCTGAACTTGTAGCCGAGGCCGCGGATCGTCTCGATGTTCGCGCCGTATTCGCCGAGCTTCTTGCGGAGCGTCGCGATGTGGACGTCGACGTTCCGGTCGATCACCACGGTGTCCGGTGCGATCGCCGCGTCGAGCAGCTGGTTGCGGGAGAAGGCGCGGCCGGCGTGCGTCACGAGGTGGCGCAGCAGCTTGAACTCGGTCATCGTCAGCTTCACCGGCTGCCCGGCGAGGTGGACCTCGTGCTTGATCGAGTCGATCAAGAGGTCGCCGTGCTTCAGGACCTGCTTCTCCTCCTGCCGCCGGACCGCCTCGGCGGCACGGATGCGGGCGGAGACCCGCGCGACGAGCTCGCGCACGCCGAACGGTTTGCGGATGTAGTCGTCGGCCCCCTGGGCGAGCCCGATGACCGCGTCCGCCTCCTCGGCCTTGGCCGTGAGCATGATGATCGGGATGTGCGACGTCCGGCCGTCGCCCTTGAGCTGACGGCAGACCTCGAGCCCGTCCATGCCGGGGAGCATCAGGTCGAGCAGGACGAGGTCGGGGAGCTCCTCGCGGGCGATCTGCACCGCGGACTCGCCGTCGGCGGAGGTCGTGACGCGATGGTGCTCGCGCTTCAGGTGGTGCTCGACGAGTTCGACGAGATCGGGTTCGTCGTCCACGACGAGGATGTGCGGTTTCTTCATGGCGAAGACGTTATGAGGACCGCCCGCTCCACCGGACAATGAAGCATCAAGATCGTGTAAATGCCAGGGATCCCCGTCGGAACGTTTCGTTTCGGGTCGAGCGGCGGCGTCCGGCTCAGCGCGAGACGAGCCGGGCGTCGACGACGTCGACGAGCACGGCGCCCGGGTCGCCGCCGGCGGCGACCGCCAC
>JBICIB010000689.1:0-7929 GCA_043101415.1 Planctomycetota bacterium JB042
GGACGACCGAGGTGGGACATCAGGATCGGCGTCCCCCCCTTCTCCCGGATCTTCACGATCGTCGGGAGCGCCTCCTTGATCCGGAGCTCGTCCGTCACCTCCCCGAACTCGAGCGGCACGTTGAAGTCGACGCGCACGAGGACGCGCTTTCCGTCGAGGTCGAGGTCGTCCAGCGTCTTGATCGTCATCGGGGGCCCGCTCACAGTCCGTGGGAGAGGGCGATGAGGTCGCAGACGCGGTTCGAGTAACCCCACTCGTTGTCGTACCACGACACGACCTTGACGAGGCGGTCGCTCGCCATCGTCGAGAGGCCGTCGAAGAGCGACGACTCGGGCTGGCCGAGGACGTCGCTCGACACGATCGGGTCCTCGGTGTAGCCGAGGATCCCCTTCATCGGGCCGTCCGCCGCGGCCTTCATCGCCGCGTTCACCTCGTCCCGCGAGACCGCCTTGCCGAGGAGGACGGTCAGGTCGACGACCGAGCCGTTCACGACCGGCACCCGCATCGCGCAGCCGTCGAGCTTCCCGTTCAGCTCGGGGATCACCTTGCCGACCGCCCGGGCGGCGCCGGTCGAGGTCGGGATGATGTTGGCGGCGGCGGCGCGGGCACGGCGGAGGTCCTTGTGGATCATGTCCGCGGTCCGCTGGTCGTTCGTGTACGCGTGGACCGTCGTCATCAGCCCCCGCTCGATGCCGAACGAGTCGTTCAGCACCTTCGCGACCGGCGCGAGGCAGTTCGTGGTGCAGGAGGCGTTCGAGATGATCGCGTGGTCCGCGGTGAGGACCTCTTCGTTCACCCCCATCACGACGGTGGCGTCGATCTCGTCCTTCGCGGGAACGGTCAGGAGCACCTTCTTGGCGCCCGCCTGGAGGTGCTTCTCGCACGCCTCCCGGGTCCGGAAGATGCCGGTCGACTCGACCACGAAGTCGACCTTCTCGGCGGCCCAGGGGAGTTCGGCCGGATCGCGGACCGCGTGGACCTTCAGCGCCTTCCCGTCGATCAGGAAGCCGTCCCCCGACACCTCGACGCGGTGCCCGAAGCGGCCGGCGACGGTATCGTACTTGAGCAGGTGGGCCAGGTCGGCCGGCGACGCCAGGTCGTTCAGTCCCACGACCTCGAAGCGGGGGTCGTCCGCCATGATGCGGAACACCATGCGACCGATTCGTCCGAAACCGTTGATCGCGACACGGATGGCCATGAACTGCTCCTCGTCCCGGGCGTCGGCCGGGTCCACTCAAATCGTCCCTGAATCGGGGGATGCATCATCCCTGGTCGAAGCGAATCGAGGATCTTAACCTCCGAGAGGGGGAGGTCAACAAGAGCGACGGACGCCTGTCTCGCCGCTTTTCGGCGCGACCGGGCCCGGGACGGCGGCCCGATCGCGCTGGGGATCTCGGGAGGGGCGGACTCCATCCACCTCCTGGACACCATGCTCCGGATCGCCCCGGCGCGCGCGCTCCTGGCCCTCCACGTCGATCATCGCGCCCGGCCGGGCTCGGAGCACGACGCCGCATGGGTCGCCGAGGAGTGCCGTCGCCGCGGGGTCGCCGTCCGGATCCTCCCCGCCGATCCGACCCGCGTCCTCCGGAACGGACGCGCCTCGGAGGGGCGCTTGCGGGACGAGAGGTACCGCCTCCTCGAGCGAGGCGTACGGGACGCCGGGGCGGCCGCCCTCTACCTCGCCCATCAGCGGGACGATCGGGTCGAGGGGATCGTCCTCGCCCTGCTCCGCGGGGCGGGACCGCGCGGCCTGGCCGGCGTGAGGCGCCGGCGCCCCCTCTGGCCGGGCGGGCCTCCGGTCGTCCGCCCCCTCCTCGACGTCCCCGGCGACGCAGTCCGCGCGACGCTCCGTTCGGCCGGGACGGGGTGGCGCGAGGACCCGACGAACCGCGACCTCCGGTACGCGAGGAATCGGATCCGCCACCGTCTCCTCCCCGCGCTCCGCGACGCGATCGGCCCGGACCTCGACGAGCGCCTCGTCCGGCTGGCGAGGCGCGTCCGGATCGCCGAGCGGCGGGCGCGCGACGGGTCGACGGCCCGGCACCGCCGGCTGGTCGAGGCGGCCGGCCGGCCGCTCCGGCGCGCGACCTCCCTCCGCCTCCAGGAGGCGCTCGACGGCGACGCGAGCCGGGTGTTCGAGGTCGCGCCCGACCGGCGTCTCCGCGCCTCGCGGCGGGGGATCGAGGTGCTCGCCCCCCCGCGGGCGCCCGCCCCGTCGACCGTCCGGGCCCGGGTGACGTCCGACCCCGGCGGCCGCTCCCACCGCGCCCTCCGAACCCTGGTCGGGGCCCGGCGTCGCGAGGCGTTCGAGGCGTCGGGACGCGCCTGGCTCGACGCCGACCGGCTCGTCCCCCCGCTCCGCTTCCGGCCCCCCCGCGCCGGGGACCGGTACGTGCCGATCGGACGGCGCTCCCCGGTGAAGCTGAAGACCCTCTGGTCCGGTTTCCGCGTCCCGGCGCCGGCACGGCGCGTACGCTGGGTCCTCGAGGATCGGTGCGGCATCCTCGCGGTCGAGGGGCTCCCGCCCGCCGACCGCGCCGCGCTGACCCGGGAGACGCGACGCGTGCTGCGGCTCCGATTCCGGTCTCGGGAGTCCCGATGAGTCTCGCCGCCCTCTGTCTCGGCATCGTCTCGTTCGCGGTCGCCGCCCTCGTCTCCGCGCCGTTCTTCTGGCTGGTGGCGTTCGCCGGCGTGCCGCTCGCGGCGGTCGGGGTCGTCGTCTCGATCCTGGCGTACGTCCAGCTCTTCCGTCTCCGCCGCGCGCGCAGGCCGATCGAACCGGGTTCGCTCGGCCACGCGACCTGGGGACTGTCGCTCTCGCTCGTGGCCATCCTCTGGCAGGCCGGCCTGCTGTTCCTCTGGGGGAACCTGACGATGTGAGGGGACGGGGCGCCCGAGAGGCGCTAGAGTGTTCGATTCGATGGAGTTCAAGAACCCCCAGCACTGGATCGGGCACCACTCGGCGCAGCTCAAGGCGAACCCGATCGCGGCGTTCCTCTTCACGCTCCTCTTCCTGGTGCTGCTCCTCCCCCTGCTGGGGCTCGCCCTCCTCGCCCTCGTCCTCTTCCTGGTGACCCTGCCGTTCCGGATCGCTTGGGCGCAGTGGAGGATGGAACGCGCCGGCGGGAAGACGCCGCGTCCGCCGGACGGCGACGCGCCGGCGGGGCCGCGTTCCGGTCCGGTCATCGACGTCGAGGTGACGCGCTCGTCCGACGGAGGCTGATCCGCCGCCCGATCAGTCGCGGAAGCCGAGCACGACCAGCAGGCACGAACCGTCGGCGATCGCGTCGAGGCCGAGCTCCTCCGCGCGCGCCACCACCTCGGGGCTCTCCGATCCGGGCTGCATCCAGACCCGCTCGATCCCCCGCTCGCGGCACGACTCGAGGAGCGCCAGCGTCACCGCGGGCGGCGTGATGAACGACACGCCGTCGATCGGCTCCGGCACGGACTCGAGGTCGGGGTAGGCGGTCCGCCCCTCGATCGTCCCCCCCTTCGGGTTGATCGGGTGGGCCTCACGGCCGTTCTGGAGGTAGCAGCGGAGGACCTTGTTGCCGTACTTCGACCGGTCCGCGGACGCTCCGACGACGGCGAAGACGTCGCCGGCGAGGAACCGTTCGATGGCGTCGTGGGTGCTCATGGCGGTGATTCCATCCGCCGCCCGTGCCCCGACCAAGCGGATCCGAGGTATTTTCTCGTCCGGGGGCGCGTCGGATCCGGCGCGGGCGGGGTTCCAGTGGGAGAGGCGAGAGAGGTGGCCGCCCCCGCCACCTCCGATGGAGTCGAGTCCCCGTGCGGAGACCGCCCCCGGTCGAGTCCCTGGAACGCGAGGTCGGCTTCGCCCGATCGCTCGCGCGAGGTCTCCTGTCGGACGAGCACCTCGCCGACGACGTGGTCCAGCAGACCTGGCTGACGCTCCTCGAGAGGCCGCCGCCCGACGCGCGTCGGCTCGGCGCGTGGTTCCACACCGTCAGCCGGAACATCGCCCTGAAGGGGATCCGCGGCGCGACCCGGCGCCGCCGGCGCGAGGCCGCGGCGGCGCGGCCCGAGGCGGAGCCGGCCGCCGCCGACCGGGTCGAGCGGTCGACGCTGCTGCGCGAGGTCGCCGAGGCGGTCGACGGGCTCGGCGAGCCGTACCGGCGCACGATGATCCAGCGGTACTACGAGTCTCTCCCCCCGCGGAAGATCGCGGCCCGGGAGGGCGTGCCGGTGGCGACGGTCCGGAGCCGCATCCAGCGCGCCCACGCGCAGCTCCGGCACCGGCTCGGCGGCCGCTTCGGAGACCGGCCCGCCGCGTTCGGCGCGGCGCTCGTCGGGCTGGCGGAGGGACGCGACCCGGGGCCGGCCGACGCCGTCCGCGCGGGAGGGGACGCGTCGCCCGGGACCGGCTCCGCGCTGCGGATCGCGGCCCGCGCGGGCGCGTGGATCGCCCCCGCCCTGGTCGCCGCGTCGATCCTCGTCGTGCCGCGGCTGTTCGTCGGCGAGGAGGCGGACGAGGCCGCGATCGACCCCGGCCGCGCGAGGACGACGTTCGCCGAACCGCCGCCCCTCGCGGCGGCGCTCGATCGCTCGCGCGACGGCGCGCCCGCGGACGCCGACGCGCTCCCGGCCGACGCGCCGGCGGGACTCCGCGCCGGCGACCGCGCGGTCCGCGTCGAGGTGCGGCGCGCCCTCGACGGGAGCCCCGCCGAGGGCGTCACGGTGCGGGCCTCCGACGAGGTGGCCGTCTCCGAGGCCCCCGCCCGGGACGCCGTCGCGAAGAGCGACGACGCGGGGGTCGCCTGGCTGACGGACGTCCCGCTCGGCCGGCTCGCGCTGACCTCCGACCGCGGAGGCCGGACGATCGTCTCGCTCGAAGGGCCGGGGATCGTGCATGCCGTGGTCGAGGTCCCGCTCGGCGTGGAGGTCACGGGAGAGGTCGTGGACGACGACGGCCGGCCGGTGGCGGGGGCGACGATCTGGTGCGCGGGCGCGGAGGCCGACGCCGCCGGGACCGAGGTCGCCGTCGCCGACGCCCGAGGGCGGTTCTCCATCCGGGACCTCCCCCCCGACCGTCCGATCGCCGCCCGTGCGAAGGGACACGCCCCCTCCGCGCTCCGCCTTCTCGGCGCCGACGCCGGCGCGCGTCTCGGCGACGTCCGCCTCGAGCTCGGCGCGGCCGGCGCCCCCGTGCGCGGGACGGTCCTCGCGCCCGACGGGACGCCGTGCGCGGGGGCGACGATCGCGATCGAGCGGATCGACGCCCGGATCCCGCTCGACCCGTCCGGCGCGGACTCCCCGGCGACGCCGCCGTTCCGCGGGCGCGCGGACGCCGCGGGGACGTGCGTCGCGGCGGACCTCCCGATCGGGCGGCACGCGCTGACGGCGATCGCCGCGGGCGCCGCCCCCCACCGCGAGACGATCGAGGTGCGCGGCGCCCCGACCGCGCCGCTCACGGTGACGCTCCGGACCGGGGCGCGCGTCGAGGGCCGGGCGGCGGACGCCGCCGGCGCCCCGCTCGCCGACGTCCGGGTGACGTGCGCGCCCGCGGACGACGCCCTCTCCCCGGCGGTCGCATGGACCGACCGCGACGGCCGGTTCGCGCTCGACGCGATCCCGCCCGGGCGCGCGACGCTCGCCGCGGGGACCGACGCCGGCGACGTGTCCCTCGCGCTCGCGCTGCGGGACGGAACGGTCGAGCGCCGCGACGTCGTCCTCCCCCGCGGGCGGGACCTCGCCGGGCGCGTGGTCGGCGCGGACGGGACGCCGATCCCCGGGCTGCGGGTGCGCGCCCGATCGCTCGACGGTCGACCGCTCCCGCCGACGTCGACCGACGCCGACGGCCGGTTCGTGATCCGCGGCGCCGGGGACCGGACGTACGCGCTCGTCGCCCGCCGCGCAGGAGACCTCGCGCCGCTCGCGGTCGGCGAGTTCGACCTCGGTCGCGCGGACGAGCCGATCCTCCGCGCCGCGCCGGTCGAGCGCGCGTTCGCCGGACGCCTGCTCGCGCCGTCCGGGCACCCGATCGCGGCGGAGGTCGTCGCGACCCTCGTCGCGCCGCGGGTCGAGGCGTCCGTCCGATCGACGCGCACCGCTCCGGACGGGACGTTCGCGCTGCGCGACCTCCCGCCGGCGGCGTGGCGGCTCGAGGCGCGCGCGCCGGGGCTCGGCTCCGTCGACCTCGGCACGCACGTCGTCCGCCCAGGGGCCGGCGTCGACCTCGGCCCCCGGACCCTGCCGCGGCCGGGCCGGCTCGAGCTCTCCGCTCCGGCCGGCGAGGTCGTCGCCTTCGTCCGATCGGGGGGCGGCGCCTGGCGCGCGGTCTCGCTCGTCGACGGCGCGGCCGGGATCGAACTCCCGCCCGGCCCGGTCGAGGCCCGGCCGGCCCGCGGTCCGACGTGGCGAGGGGCCGTCGACGAGGGCGCGGCCACGTTCGTCCCGCTCACTCCGGAACGCTGACGCGCGACCTCGCCCCGGCGGCGGGAGCGCGGGCGGCCGCTACGATGCGGCCATGTGCCGGACCGACGCGGAGCCCGTCCCCGTTCGCGACGACCCGCGGGCCTCGTCCCCGCGGCCCGCGCGCCCGTGACGCTCGGGCCGCGCGCCTCCCTCCTCGTCGCGGCCGCGCTCTTCTCGACCGGCAGCGCGGTCGTGAAGGCGGTCGAGCTCTCGCCGTGGCAGGTCGCGTCGTTCCGATCCGCGGTCGCCGCCGTCGTGCTGCCGCTGCTCCTCCCGTCCGCGCGCGGCCTCCGCCGGCCCGGGGTCTGGGCGGTCGGCGCCGCCTTCGCGGGGATGATGATCCTGTACGTCCTCGCGAACCGCCACACGACCGCCGCCGCCGCGGTCTTCCTGCAGGGGACCGCGCCGCTCTACGTCCTGCTCCTGTCGCCGCTCCTCCTGAAGGAGTGCGTCCGCCCCGCCGACGTCCTCTACCTCCTCGCGATGGGGACCGGCTTCGCGCTGATCCTGCTGGGCGGGGATCGACCTTCGGCGACCGCGCCGGACATCGCGACCGGGAACCGCCTCGGCGCCGCGGCGGGATTCGCGTGGGCGGTGACGCTCCTCGGGCTCCGCTGGCTGGCGCGGGACGAACGGCGCGGGACGGCGGAGGCGGCGGTGACCGCCGGCTCGGTCCTCGCGTTCCTCGCCGCGCTCCCGTTCGCGCTCCCGGTCGAGGGAGTGCGCGCCGTCGACGCGGGCGGGGTCCTGTACCTCGGCGGGTTCCAGATCGCCGTCGCGTACGTCCTCCTCACGCGGGGGATGAAGCGGGTGCCGGTCCTCGAGGCGTCGCTCCTCCTCCTGATCGAGCCGGTCCTCGGGCCGGCGTGGGCGTTCCTGCTCCACGGCGAGCGCCCCGGCCCGGTCACGCTCGCCGGCTGCGCCGTGATGCTGGCCGCGACCGCGCTGCACGCCGTGGCGAAGGAACGCCGATGACCCGACCGAAGCCGCGCCGCGTCCTCCTCGTCGCCCTGGCCCTCGCCCTGATCGGCCTCGCGTACGCGGTCCTCGTCGAGCCCCGCCGCCTGGTGGTCCGCGCGGAGACGATCACGCCCCCCGGCTGGCCGGCCGCCCTCGACCGCCTCCGGGTCGTCGTCCTCTCCGACGTCCACACCGGCGCCCCGGGCATGAGCACGGCGCGGCTCGAACGGGTGGTCGAGCGGGTGAACGACGCGCGCCCCGACCTCGTCCTGCTCGCCGGCGACTACGTGATCCACGGCGTCGTCGGCGGTCGGTTCGTCCCCCCGGACGTCACCGCGCGTCTGCTCGGCCGGATCGAGGCCCGGCTCGGCACGTACGCCGTGCTCGGGAACCACGACTGGTGGCAGGGGCGGCGCGAGGTCGAGGCGGCGTTCCTCGCGGCCGGCATCCCCGTCCTCGACGACCGCGCGCGCGCCCTCGGCGAGGGGGAGGAGCGATTCTGGGTCGTCGGCGTGAGCGACCTCTGGGAGGGGC
>JBICIB010000690.1:0-3265 GCA_043101415.1 Planctomycetota bacterium JB042
CGCCGTCAGGAGCCGCGCCTCCGCCCCGGGTCCCCGGCCGGCGGCGAAGAGGCGGAGCCCGCCGGCCGCGAGCGTCTCGATCTTCTCGGCGGCGGCGAAGCCGTCGCCGACCTGCCGGTGCACGCAGACGACGGGATCGACGGCGCTGGCGAGCAACAGGTCGAGGTCGCCGTCTCCGTCGACGTCGCCCCGCCGCAGCCCGACCGGGCCCGCGATCGAGGGGATCGGTTCCGGCGGCGCGAAGTCGAGACCTCCCTCGTTCCGGAAGAGCGAGAGACCGCCGAACGCGTCGACCTGCACCAGGTCCTCCCGCCCGTCGCCGTCGACGTCGATCGTGACGAACCGGGTCGGATACGGCGTCGTCGCGAGCGGCGCCGAGGCGTACCCGCCCGACCCGTCCGAACGGAGGAGCCACGAGTCGCTGGCGTAGTTCACGATCGCGAGGACGTCCGCGTCGCCGTCGGCGTCGAGGTCGACGACCAGCGGAGGGCCTCCGTGGCCGGACGCGCCGTGGGTCTCGGGCGCACCGAGACCGCCGGCCCCGTCCCCGCGCCGGATCTCGACGTCCCCCGACGAGGGGTGACGCAGCACGACGTCGAGGTCGCCGTCCTCGTCGAGGTCGGCGAGGACCGGCCGGTGGACGGTGCTCGTCGCCGGGACGGACGTCGCGCCGAGCAGCCCTCCCTTCGCGTCGCCGAACGCCAGGGTCAGCGCGCCCCCCGCGGACCGCGTGATCACCACGTCCGGCACGCCGTCCCCGTCGAGGTCGCCGACGCCGAGCCCCGACGGAGCCGCGGCCCCGGTCGCGGAGACCGCCGGCGGGCCGTACCCGCCCGGGACGGAGCGAAGGAAGACGAGGTCGCCGCTCGACTCGGCGACGGCGAGGAGGTCCCGCACGCCGTCCTGATCGAGGTCGACGTGGTCGAAGTCGACGCCGTCGACGCCGAACGACGCCGCCTTCCCCGGCCAGCGGACGTCACACGGTCCGTCCTGCGGGAGAGCCGACCCTGGAGAGAGCGCGATCCACGCGCTCGCGAACCCGATGCGCCCGTACATGCGAGACCCCCTTCCTCGAGGTCGCGGCCCCGCCGATGCCGCCTTCTGCTTCGGCCCGCCGACGCGTACCCGTCGGCCGGGTACGGGTCTCATCGACTGGGCGACGGCCCCCCGCTGTAGCCCGATCGGCGCGAGGTCCCGCTTCCTGAACGCCGGTCCCGAGGGATGTCACGCGGTTGCACGCGACCCGGGAGAGGGCTTCGGAGCTCGGCGAGGCGTCCGATCGGGGCGGGTGGGACGGCTACGGAAGGAGGAAGGAGAGCGCGTTCGTCGTCGTGAACCCGGGCGGCGCGTGCGCGTCCGCGGCCGCGGCCTGCAGGGCGAACGGGACGCCGGAGACGACGGGAGGGACCGCGAACAGGAGGCTCGCCGCGCCCGTCCCCGGGCCCGTCCCCCCGAGCGGCACGGGCACCACGACGACCGGCGCGACGTGCAGCGCGCACGGGCTCGACCCGATCGGCGTCGACGGGCTCGTCGGGCCGACCAGCAGGAGGGCGGCCGCTCCGCCGGCCGCGCCGGTGATCGTGACCCCGAGTTGCTGCTTCGGGTCGTGACAGACGGGGATCTGGAGCGACGGGGTGAATCCCCCGTCTCCCGGACAGCCGGCGCCGACGGCGGTCCACCAGTCGACCGGTCGCGCGAGCGAGACCGTCACGTTCGGAACGATCCCGAGCCCTCCCCCGAGGACGTCGAGCCGACCGTCGGCGTCGACGTCCGCGAGCTCCATCCGCGAGGAGTCGGCCGTCCAGACGAGAGCCGGCGCCGTCAGGCCGCCGCGACCGTCTCCGCCGAACCGCGCCACGCCCCCCGCCCCGAACCCGACGACGACGTCCCGGTGGCCGTCGCCGTCGACGTCCCGGACCGAGACCTGCCGGGGATGACCGCCGTCCTCGTGGACCACGACCGGAGCGAGGAGACCGGCGGCTCCCTGTCCCGAGAACCGGAGCACCCGCTGCGAGGGCCACGACTGCGCGGCGAGCAGGTCCGGGAAACCGTCCGCGTCGACGTCGCCCGCGTCGACGTCCTCCAGCGACTCGGCCCAGGGGGTCACCGCGACCGACGGCGCCGACGTCGTCCCGGGCGCGAACACGACGCGGAGCTCGCCGACGTACGGCCGGGCGAACACGACGTCCGGCGCGCCGTCGAGGTCGAAGTCCGCGATCGCCGTGTTCCAGGTCCCCGAACTGTTCGCGATCGGGGCGGACGGCTGGAAGCCCCCGGCGCCATCCCCCATCCACGATGCGGAGTCGACGGTCCACGCCCCGAGCGCGAGATCGAGGTCGCCGTCGAGATCGAGGTCGCCGACCGAGAACGCGCGCGCGTCGACGATCGGCGGGAGGGGGAGCGGCGCCCCCGGCGTCGCCGCGCCGTGCCCCCGGAACACGAACCCGACGAACGAGCCGATCACGACGACGTCGTCGTCGCCGTCGCCGTCGAAGTCGCCCGCCTCCGCCCCGATCACCGACTCGAGCGGGAGCTCCAGCGCCGACCACGGACCGAACGTCCCGTCGCCGCCCCCGGACGCCGCGCTCACCGCCCCGTGGAAGCACGCGAACAGGTCCGGCACCGCGTCGTCGTCGAGCCGCGCCGTCGTCCACGACTCGAGCTCCGAGGTCACCGGCGCCCCCTCGATCTCGACCCGCAGCTGCCCGTACCACCCCCCGCCCTCGTTCCGCTCGATCACCTGGACGAACCTCCCGTACGACCGGAGGATCACGAGATCCGCGCCCGGCCCGCCGACGACGTCCGCGACGGCGAACCGAACGGCGCCGACCGGCTGCGCCGGGACGATCTCGGCCGGGAGGAGTTCGCCTTCGTCGAGACGGTGCAGACCGACACCCGCCGCCCCGCTCCCCGACACGAGCACGTCGACGTCTCCGTCCTCGTCCACGTCCGCGAGGTCGATCGACCACGAGCCTCCGGCCGAGGGGACCTCGACGAGGGGATCGAACTGGAAGGCGCCGCGGTTCCTCAGGACGCCGAGCCAGTCCGCACCGAACGTCAGCACGAAGTCCGCCAGCCCGTCGTCGCCGAGATCGATCGCGTCGACGTCGGACGGGGCGTACGGAAACCAGAGCTTCAGCGGGGACGCGAGTCCGCCGGCGCCGTCGCCGAGGTGGAGGAGGGCGTGAATCTCCCCCCACTGCGGAACGGTCAGGTCGGGGGCGCCGTCGCCGTCGACGTCGGCGACGACCGGGTCGGGCCCCAG
>JBICIB010000691.1:0-4181 GCA_043101415.1 Planctomycetota bacterium JB042
GTCGGCGAGCGGCGCGTCCTGCTCCCGCTCTCGGCGGTCGAGGGGACGGTCCGGGGGACGATCGACGGCACGCCGGCCGGAGCGTTCGAGGTGGTCGGGATCGTCGCGTTCGAGCGCGCCTTCGACCTCGCGCTGGTCGAGGTCGACGCGACGCTCCCCGAACCGGAGCTCCCGATCCGCGGGGACCGCCTCGGCGCGCCGACCGCCGCGCTCCTCCTCGGCGTCGCGCGCGACACCGGGTGGTCGGCGACGCCGGTCTCGCTCGCGCCCGGCGCGATCGATCGGTTCGGGGGCGGGCCGCGCCTCGCGATCGAGCCGCCGGCGGCGTTCGGCGGGGTCGCGATCGACGTCGACGGCGCGGTCGTCGGCCTGGTCCCGGCCGCGGGCGACGACGCGCGGGCGGTCGCGCTCGCCGCCGACTGGCCGGCGCGCGGCGACGCGCCGATCCCGCTCGACCGGTTCCTCCGGAACGCGGGCCCCGGCGGCCCGGCGTCGCGGGTCGCGACGGCGCGGAAGCTGCTCGGCCAGCGGCGGTTCGACGAGGCGGCGAGGCTCCTGCTCGAGCTGACGGCGGCCGAGCCGAGGCTGATCGACGAGGTCGGCGACGACCTGAGGCACGCCGCGCTCGAGGCGGCGCGCGCCCACGTCACCGCGGGGGACGGCCCGACGGCGGTCGTCCTGCTGACCGACGTGCTGGCGCGGCGTCCGGAGGACGCCGAGGTCTGGGCGGCGCGGGGGCGGGCGCACGCCGTCGCCGGCGAGGTGCCGGCCGCGGTCGACGCGTTCGTCCGGGCGATCGCGCTCGACCCGTCCCGCGAGGAGGCGTGGCGGGACGAGGCGCGGAGCGCGCTCCTCGACGAGGTGAACCGCCTGCACGGCCGCGGGCTGGTCGACGTGGCGCTGCGGCTCCTGCTCGACCACCGGGCGGACTTCCCGGGGGACGGGCGCCTGCGGACGACGGCGGCCGACCTCCTCCTGGAGGACCGCCGGTTCGCCGCGGCGGCGGACCTGTACGACGAGGCGGCGGTCCTCGACGCGCGGGTCGCCGCGGAGGCGCGGGAGGGCGCGCGCCGCGCGCGCGACCTCGCCGGCGGGCCGGGGGCGATCGTGATCGACTTCGTGCCGGGCGCGGCGGACGTGGCGGTCGACGCGCGGATCGACGACCGGGTGACGACGCGGCTCCGGCTCGACCCGTCGCTCGATCTCTCCGTGATCACGCCGGCGGTGGCGCGGGGCGCGAAGTACTCGCTCGCCGGCGCGCCGCGCATCCGCTGGGACCTCGACCCGGCGGTCGAGGAGGTTCACGTCGTCGAGCTCCGCTCGGTCGTGGTCGGCGGCGTCGGGACCGATCGGGTCCGGGCCGCCGTCGCGGAGGGGGCCGGCGGCGCGGCGGCGGAGGGCGTCCTCGGCGCGAGCTTCCTCGGCCGCTACCGGCGGGTGGAGGACCGGTCCCTCGGCCGGATCGTCCTCTGGCCGCGCTGACCGGGGCGCTTTCGACCGCCCTCGCCCGAGGGCTGAATTCCCCGGCGCGAATCCTGTAAGACAGCCCCCCGGCACCCCGATCGCGCCCGATCCCCCCGCTTCGCAGAGCAAGGAAGACGATGACCGACGCACTCGTCCTCGACGGCGTCACGAAACGGTTCGGCAAGAACGTCGCCGTCGACGCGATGTCGATGAACATCCCCCAGGGGTCGATCTACGGCTTCCTCGGGCCGAACGGCTCCGGGAAGACGACCACCATCCGGATGGTGATGTCGATCCTCTACCCCGACGAGGGGGCGATCCGGATCCTCGGGCAGCCGAACGCCGAGTCGGTGAAGGACCGCCTCGGCTACCTGCCGGAGGAGAAGGGGCTCTACAAGAAGATGAAGACGGCGGAGATCCTCGCGTACTTCGGGACGCTGAAGGGGATGGACCGCCACGAGGCGAAGCGGAAGGCGAGCGACCTGCTCGACCACTACGGCCTCGGCGACCGGAAGGACGCGAAGTGCGAGTCGATGTCGAAGGGGATGGGCCAGAAGGTCCAGCTCCTCGGCACGATCATCCACGACCCCGAGCTCGTCATCCTCGACGAGCCGTTCTCGGGCCTCGACCCGGTCAACATGGAGCTGATGCGCGACGTCATCCTCTCCATGAAGAAGGGCGGACGGACGGTGATCTTCTCGACCCACGTCATGGCGCAGGCCGAGCAGATCTGCGACGCGATCCTGCTGGTGAACAAGGGGAGGAAGATCATCGACGGCCCGATCACCGAGGTGAAGAAGACGGCCGGCGGCGGGATCATGCTCGACTACACCGGCGACGGCGCGGCGCTCCACGGGCTCCCCGGCGTCCAGCGCGTGAACGACTCGGGACAGCACGCGGAGCTGATCCTCGAGGACGACGCCGACCCGCAGGAGATCCTGCGGCGGCTGGTCGACAAGGTGACGGTCCGGCGCTTCGACATCCGCGAGGCGTCGCTCCACGAGATCTTCGTGCGCGCGGTCGGAGGGAAGGTCGATGAGTAACAAGACGATCCTCGTCGCGCAGCGCGAGTACGTGGAGAACCTCCGGACGAAGACGTTCTGGGTCGGGATCTTCTTCTTCCCGATCATCATCTCGCTGTCGATCGTCATCCCGATCTGGCTCGAGAAGACGAAGGACGTCCGGAAGTACGCGGTCGTCGACCACTCCGGGTGGCTCTTCGCGGCGGCGGAGAAGCGCGCGGCGATGCCGGACCTGCAGAAGGTGCTGGAGGCCGTCGTCGGAGCGATCGAGTCGGAGAACGTCGAGAAGCTGGAGTCCTTTCCGGAGCCGCTCCGAGAGCTCGGACGGATCGTGCACGACGCCACGCGGAAGGCCCTCGACGAGTCGGAGGAAGAGGTCGGCGAGGCGCTGCAGAAGGAGTTCCTCGCGAACTGGCAGAAGGAGGGGATCCAGGAGATCGTCGTCGGACTGATCCTCCCGGAGGACATGCGAGAGTTCGCCGCGAGCCACCTCTCCCGGGACGAGATGGACCGCGCGATGGCGCAGCGGGACGCTGTGAAGGCGTGGTACGACGAACTCGATCCGGAGGACGCCCGCGAGTACGGATCGACCCTCTCCCGCGGAAAGTACGAGCGGATCGAGCTCGACCTCGAGGGAGACGCGCTGATCTCGAAGCTGAACGAGATGGTCGACAAGGAGGAGCTGTTCGCCTACTTCGTCATCGGCGAGGACCCGCTCGCGGGGAAGGATGGCCAGGACAAGTACATCTCCAACAACCTGACCGACAAGGACCTCATCAACTGGCTGGAGCGGCACGCGACGGCCGAGGTCCAGATGCGGCGGTTCGAGGCGGAGAACATCGACCAGGCGCTCGCGAAGCACATCCAGAAGCGGGTCAGCTTCGACATGAAGAAGCTGAGCTCGACCGGCGAGGAGGAGGAGGTCGAGAAGACGGAGATCGTCCGGCAGTGGGCCCCCGTCGCGTTCGTCTACTTCCTCTGGATGGCGGTCTTCTCGATCTCGCAGATGCTCCTGACGAACACGATCGAGGAGAAGTCGAACCGGATCCTCGAGGTCCTCCTCTCTTCGGTCTCGCCGCTGCAGCTCATGAGCGGGAAGATCGTCGGCATCATGTGGACCGGCCTGACGATGATCCTGTCGTGGGTCCTCTCGACGATCGTGCTGGTGACGTTCCTGCCGGGGCTCCTCGGCGCGAAGGAAGGCGTCATCAACTTCGCCTCGATCGCGCGCGACCCCTTCCTCCTCACCTCGTTCGTCGTCTACTTCCTGCTCGGGTACCTCTTCTTCGCCGCGCTCCTCGTCGGCATCGGCTCGGTCTGCAACACGGTCAAGGAGGCGAACAACCTCATGATGCCGGTGACCGTCATGCTGATGCTGCCGCTCTTCGCGATGATCCCGATCAGCAAGGACCCGAACGGCACGCTCGCCAAGTTCCTGTCGTACATCCCGCCGTTCACGCCGTTCGTGATGATGAACCGCGCCGCCGGCCCGCCGACGAACTTCGAGTACGTCGCGACGTCGGTCATCCTGATCCTGGCGATCGTCTTCGTCTTCTGGGCCGCCGCGAAGATCTTCCGCATCGGCATCCTGATGACGGGGAAGCCGCCCTCGCCGATGGAGATGATCCGCTGGCTGAAGGCGCCGATCGGGCAGGTCCCGGTGCGGGAGGAGGAGTAGGGGAGGGGAGGGGGCTG
>JBICIB010000692.1:0-2518 GCA_043101415.1 Planctomycetota bacterium JB042
GCTCTCCCCTGCTTCCCTACAGATACTCCCGCGTCAGGTTCTCCACCCCCCCCTCCTCCACCACCAGATCGTCCTCGATCCGCACTCCGCCGAACTTCGTCAGCTCGTCGACGAGCGTCCAGTCGATCAGCGTCCCCTCGGGCTTGGCGCGGAGGTCGTCGAGGAGGCTCTTGATGAAGTAGCAGCCCGGCTCGATCGTGAAGCACTGCTTCGGTTCGATGTCGCGGGTGTTCCGGAGGAACGGGTTGCGCGGGTCGGGGTCGACGTTGCGGCAGCCGACGTCGTGCGTCTGGAGGCCGAGGGAGTGGCCGAGGCCGTGCGGGAGGAAGGTCCGGGTGATCCCCGTGTCGACCAGCTCGGCGTCCGAGCCGTTCGCGATGCCGAGGTCGCGGAGGACCGGGGCGAGCAGCTCGTGCGACTGGTCGTGGAGCGACTGGTAGTTCAGCCCGGTCCGGACCCGCGCGCACGTTTCCTTCTGGAGGGACTCCATCCGGTCGATCAGGCCGGAGAAGACGTCGGTGGCGGCGCCCGCCCCCTTCACGCCGGTGCGCGTGATGTCGCTCTCGTACCCCTGGTAGCGCGCCCCGGCGTCGAGGAGGAGCGACTGGGCTCCCTCGCGCCGGCGCGAGTAGCTGACGTGGTGGAGCGTCGCGGCGTGCTCGCCGAGGGCGACGATGTTCTTGTACGGGGTCTCGGGGTCGTCCTGCTCGGTCGCCTCGAGGTAGAGGAGGTGGAGCTGCAGCTCGCTCAGGTCCCCCCTTCGGAACTCCTCCATCACCCGGGCGTGCCCGAGGCAGGCCCGACGGTTCGCCTCGCGGAGGCAGGTCGTCTCGTACGCCGTCTTCACGGTCCGGAGGTCGTCGAGCCGCGCCTTCAGGTCGTCGGGGTTCCGGAGCTCGGACGGCACGCCCCACGCGTCGGCGTCGTCGAAGTCCTCGGTGATCATCGCGTACCGGCCCGCGCCCGGGCTCGGGAGGTGGTCCTTCAGCTTCGCCGCCTCGGTCAGCTCGACGACGTCGAAGGCGCTCCAGAAGTGGTCGGTCTCCGGCGGCGCCGGGTCCTCCCAGAAGCCGAGCTCGCGGTTCCAGAGGAGCTTCGGCGTCTTCCCCGGCTCGATCACCAGCGCCGAGTGCGCCGTGACCAGCGGCAGCCAGTGCTGGAAGTGCGGCGTGGCGCGCATCGGCCAGAACTGGTCGTCGAAGATCGAGCGCGGCCGCGGCGAGCCGGAGTGGACGATCACCCCGTCGTGGCCGGTCGCGCGGAGCGCCTCGTCGTACCGGTCGGTGAGCCACCGGACGTGGTCCTGGTACTCGCGGGTGAGCTGCTCGAGGTCGACGGGCGTGTCCATGGGGAGCTCCGGATCAGTCGAGGGCGTGGCCGTTCTCGGGATCGACGCGCAGACCGAGGTCCTCGCCGTCCTCGAGGTAGAAGAAGAAGCCGTACATCATCTCGTGGAACGTCTGCAGCCCGAACCGGACGGCGGCGTCCGGGTCGGGGTTGAACGGGTTGAACGACGAGTTGTCGAAGTGCGCGATCACCTCGATCGTCGTGCCGGCCGGGAACCGCTTCCCCTCCGGACCGTACTGGTACGACATCTGCCAGTCGAAGCTGTAGTTCGGGACGACCAGCAGCGTCTCGACCTCGCCGTCCGGCCGGTGGGCGAGGAACGTCATGTCGCGGCCGCGCAGGTGCATGTGGGAGAAGAGCCCAACCGCGGAGACCGCGCGCTTCAGCGTCCGGCGGGCGCGGACCTCGTGCGCCGGCGCGTGAGGCGGGATCTCGAACCTCAGGTCGGTCACCTGGACGTGGCGCAGCCGCTGGCGGACCGGCTCGCGAGGGAAGCGGAGACCGACCCGCAACCGATCCGACTCCTCCCGCCCGGTCGTCACGTAGTGCGCCTGGAGACCGAGGACCGACCCGGCCGGGATCCGGACCGCGACGCCGGCCGGCAGGATCATCGCGTCGCCGCCCGGCACCTGGCCGGTGATGAAGTTGCTGGAGCGGAACTTCTCGCCGACCTTGAAGTAGGCGAGGTTCGCGTGGTGCAGGACCGATCGGTTCTCGGGGAGGATCTGCACCGCTTCGACCCACGTCTCCTCGAGGAAGACGTACGGGAGCACGACGTACTGGTACGGCACGTAGCCGTCGGCCGGGAGGTCGGTGGTGCCGAGCTGGGTCAGGACGAGGTCCGGCTCGCCGATCGTCCAGGCGCCGGTCGGCAAGGGCGGCGGCGGCGGAGCGGCGGCGACGTCTCCGGGCGGCGTGCCGGCGGCGACCCAGCCGAGGACCGTCCGGCGCTCGTCGGGGGAGAGGTCGCGGCGGTTCACGAACTCGTCGTGCGCCTCGCTCGCGAACCACGGCGGCATCCGGCGCTGGCGGACGACCTCCGCGATCATCTCGGCGTTCGCCCGCGCCGGCTCGAGCTCGAGGAGGGAGAACGGCGCCTCGCCGCCGTCGCGGTGGCACTCGACGCAGCGGCGGTGGAAGATCGGCAGCACGTCCTCCGCCCAGGTCACCG
>JBICIB010000693.1:0-9205 GCA_043101415.1 Planctomycetota bacterium JB042
ACGTCCTCTCCCGGTACGTCCGCGGCCGGGCGCTCGTCCTCGCCGGCCGGCTCGGGCCGGCGCGCGAGGCCGCGCTCGAGTTCGAGCGGCGGGCCGGGGAGGACGCCTTCCGGCTCCGCTACGCCGCCGACCTCTGGAACGAGTTGGTCCTGGCCCTGCGTCGCGCGGGCGCCGGGCCGGACGCCGAACGCGAGGCGACCGGACGCATGTACCGGCTGCTCGGGCGCGCCGTCGACGCCGGGTACGCCGACCGGGAGGAGCTGACGACCACCCCGTCGCTCTCGACCTTCCGGGACGACCGCGAGTACCGGGCCCTCCTCGAACGCCTCCCGCGCGGCGCCTGACGAATTCGATCGAGAATCGGTCCCGCGGCCCGTCACGGCCGCGCGGGCCCGCGGCTGTCGCTCCTCAGGGGGCGCCCACGAATCCGCGCCCCGCATCTCGAACGAGGCCGATCCATGAACGCCCGTCCTTCCTCGAAGTTCCTCCTCCTCGTCTCCGCGCTCACCGGCGGGCCGGCCGTCGCCGGCACGGTGGTCGCCCAGGGGACCTTCCTGACCCCGGACACGAACCTCGCCCGGACGCTCGGCCGGGTGGCCGTCGACGGCGACACGATGCTCGTGGGCTACACCGACGCGGACGACCTCGGCAACGACCGCGGCGGCGTCTACGTCGTCGAGCGCTCTTCGGACGGGACCTGGTCCCAGACCGGGAAGCTCGTGCCGACCTCCTTCAACGGCCTCGAGTTCGGCTCGAACCTCGCGATCTCCGGGGACTTCGCCGCGGTCGGGGACGGCTCCGCCAACAGCCTGAACGGCGGCGTGTGGATGTTCCGCCGCATCGCGGGGACGTGGAGCCAGACGCAGTTCCTCTCCCCGCCGGGGGGGTTCGGGAGCCCGCGCGTGTCGTTCGTCGCGTTCTCCGGCGCGGACCTGATCGTCGGGGCGCCGACCCAGTCCCAGGGAATCTTCACCGTCGGCGCGGTCCACTTCTACCGCTTCGACGGCCTCGCGTGGCAGCACACGGACGGCCCCCTCCTCCCGGCCGACGGCGGGAGCGGCGGCTTCTGGGGGCGGGGCGTCGCCATCGACGGCGACGTGGCCGCGACGTCGTCTCCGCTGCACGGGCTGGTCTACCTGCTCGCGCGGGCGGGCGTCGGCCAGTCGTGGCACCAGGTCCAGAAGCTCGCGCCGCCCGGCGGAGCGTCGAACGAGTTCGGCAAGGAGATCGCGCTCGAAGGGGACCTGCTCGTCGTGGGCTCGCCCGGCGACGACGAGAAGGCCAAGAACGCCGGCGCGGTGTTCGTCTACCGGCGCCAGGGACCGGGCCAGTGGGATCTGCAGACGAAGCTGATGGCGGCGGACGGTGCGGCGAACGACTCCTTCGGCGCCTCGGTCGCCCTGCGAAACGGACGCCTCGTCGTCGGCGCCCAACTCGACGACGCCGCCGTCTCCGACGCCGGTTCGGCGTACGTGTTCGAGCGCCAGGGCGGCGACACCTGGCAGCAGGTCGCCAAGCTCGAGCACCCCGCGCCGGACACCGGCGACTTCATGGGGAAGCACGTCGCGCTGACCGCGGACGGGAAGATCGCGGTGACGTGCCCCGAGGACGACGACGTCGCGCAGGGCCTCGGCACGGTCCTGCTGTACGACGCCGAGCCGCTCTCGAGCAGCGTCGCGACCCTCTCGCTCGCGCAGCCCGGAACCGCGGTGCTCGACGTCCAGGCGGGACCGGTGAACGCCGGCCGCGAGTACTACGTCCTCGGCTCGCTGAGCGGCACCACGCCGGGCGTGCCGATCCCCGGCGGCACGCTCCCCCTGAACCACGACGCCTACTGGCTGTTCACCTACACGAACCCGAACACCTCGCTCCTCGCGAACTCCCGCGGCGTCCTGGGCGCCGGCGGCGGCGCGCAGGCGATGTTCACCCTCCCGCCGGGGCTGGCCCCGGCGCTCGCCGGGCTCGTGGTCTCGCACGCGTTCGTCGCGTTCGACACGAGCGCCGGCCTCGACGTCACGCTGATCAGCGATCCCGCGTCGGTCCTGCTCGTGCCGTGAGCCGGGCCGATCGACCGAAAACCCACACGGGCGCGCGCTCCGATCGGGGCGCCGCCGGAACCCTCGAGGAACGAACCATGAACCGCTTCCGGGTCTCCCTTCCCCTGTCCCTGTCCCTGCTCCTTCTCGCGTCCCCGTCCGCGCGACCGGCGGGGCCGGCCGCGGTCGCCGCCGCGCCGACGGCCGGTTTCGGCTTCGCCGAGGTCGACGGCCGCGTCGTCGGCGGCGGCCCCGACTGGCGGGCCGACGTCGGCGTCGAGGGCTTCACCTTCACGCCGGCGTTCGGCCGCGCCGCGTCGCGGACGTGGCCGCTCACGTTCGCGCTCGAGTCGGCGCGGCGAGCCGACGGACGCGAGCTCGTCGAGGACGCCGACGCACTCCCGACGCTCGCCGGCGGCGCGGTCGAGCTGCGGCGCGCTCCGGGGCTGGTCGAGCGGTACGAGGCGCGCCGGGACGGCGCCGAGCAGACGTTCGTCCTCGCCGCACGTCCCGCTGGCGCCGGCGACCTCGTCGTCCGCGGCCGGATCGCGACCGCGCTCGACCGGCCGGACGCGGGCGACCACCCGGACGGGCTCCGCTTCCGCGCCGACGGCCTCGGCGAGGTGACGATCGGCGGGGTCACCGGGGTCGACGCGGAGGGCCGGCGCCAGCCGGGCGGCCTCCGCTTCGACGGCGCCCGGATCGAGTACACCCTCCCGGCCGCGTTCCTCGACCGGGCCGCGTACCCGGTCGTCCTCGATCCGCTGTTCGGGACCGCCTTCACCGTCGCGAGCGGCTACGACGAGACCTCCCCCGACGTCGCGTACGACGCGAGCACCGGCCGATTCCTCGTGGTCTGGGAGCGCGTGTTCGCGTCGACCGACCACGACGTGCGCGGCCAGCTCGTGAACGCCGACGGGACGCTCGACGGCGGCCTCCTGTTCCTCGCGGCCGACGGGAACGTGAACGCGCTCGCGCCGCGGGTGGCGAACGTCAACGCGTCGAACCGCTTCGTCGTGGTCTGGACCGACTCGACCGGCTTCCTGAACGGCGTCGTCAAGGCGCGCACCGTGCTCGCGAGCACCGGCGCCCTCGGCGCGACGGTCCCCGTCGGCGCGGCGAGCGGCCTCAACATGCGCCCGGACGTCGGCGGCGAGTACCAGGAGGCGTACGCGCAGGCGATGGTGGTGTGGCAGAAGGTCGTGCCGGCGACGGGGCGGTTCGAGGTGCTCGTCGCGCGGCTCGTCGTCGGGTCGACCGGCGCGCTCTCGGTCGGCCCGCCGCTCACGCTCGGGTCCGGGTACGACGACATCGATCCCGCCATCTCCGGCACCGGGCTCGCGGGCGGGAAGTACCTGGCGGTCTGGACGCGTCGCGACCCGTCCGGCGGGTCGAAGGACACGATCCACGGGGCGAGCTTCAACCGCGACCTGACGCTGGTGTCGGCGCTCTTCGTGCTCCCCGGCACGTCGTGGCAGGGCTCCCCCTCGGTCGACGGCGACGGCGCGACCTTCCTCGTCGCCTACGAGCGCGAGGCGGTCAAGGGGAGCGGCGACCGGGACGTCGTCGCCCGGTCGTTCCATCCGAACGGCTTCGGCGTGCTCCAGGGGAGCCCGGAGGAGATCGAGGTCGACGTCGGCGCGCTCGACTCGGCGGGGCCCGACGTCACCTGGCTGCGCGGATCGGCGCTGGTGGCGTTCCGCCAGCTCGACCTCACGAACAAGCACCGGGCCATGCTCCGCACGTTCGATCCGCTCGGCACGGCGGGCTGCGAGGGGGCTCCCCCGATGTCGTCGAACGGCGAGGACGTGAAGGCGATCCGCGTCGCAGGCTCGCACGAGGACCTCGCGCTGGCCGTCTTCGAGGCCGACCCGCTGGCCGGCGGCGCGGGCGTGATCCGGGGTCAGCGCTTCCTGGCGAAGGACGGCGCCCACGCGTCGCTCGGCGGCGCCTGCGGCCCGATCGCGTACGCGAGCTGCGCCCGCGCCGGGAACGCGGCGTTCGCCCTGCGGCTCGTCGGGGCGCCCGCGTGGCGTCCGGCCCACCTGATCCTCGGGACGCAGACCGTCGCCGTCCCCTGCGGCCCGTGCGCGCTGACCGTCGATCCGGCGGGCGGGCTCTTCCTGTCGGTCGGGCTCACCGACGCGCACGGCTCCCTCGACGTCGTGTCCGGGATCCCGAACGAGGCCTCGCTCGTCGGTCTCACGTTCAAGACGCAGTGGCTGACCGTCGCGCCGTCCGGCGGCCCGTGCCCGTCGCTGAACGCGCACTTCTCGAACGGCCTCGCGACCACGATCGAGTAGCCGCGTCGCGGCGGGGAGCGTGGGGTGCGGCGGGTGACGCCGCACCCTCACCGCTTGCGGCAGACGAGCTCCCCCTTCCCGATCGGTAGCGACACCGCGTCGACGCGCTCGTCCCGGAGGACCGCCTCCACGAACGGCTCGAGGATCGTCCGGTGGCTCGTGACGTTGTCGGCGACCAGGAGGCCGCCCGGGACGAGGGTCTCCAACGCGAGCTCGTAGGCGCGGGCGTACTCCCCCTTCTCGCCGTCGAGGAAGCAGAACCCGACGTCGCGCTCGCCGGCGAGGCCGTCGAGCGCGTCCCCCTCGATCAGCTCCACCCGGTCCTCGACGCCGGCCAGGGCGAACGTCTCCCGTGCGATCTCGACCTTGTGCGGCAGCCGTTCGTAGGTCCGGATCGATCGTCCCGTCGCGGCGGCGGCGAGCGAGAACCAGAGGGTCGAGTATCCCCCGCTGGTGCCGACCTCGACGATCCCGCCCGGCGGCGCGGCGGCGGCCGTCAGGGCGAGGAACCGTCCGGTCTCCGCGGGGACCTGACACAGCCGCTCGAGGCGCGGCGCCTGCTCGCGTCGCTGCTCGGCGTCGAGCGCCTCGAGGGTGCGCATCCGGTCGATCATGCGCGGCGGGATGGAGTGGAACATGGCCGGGTCCTCCGGGGGCGGGTCGGGCGCGCTTCAGAACTCGAACGGCGTGCTGTCCCGATCGACGAGGTCGAGGATGTCGTCGGGGTAGGTCTCCTCGAGCAGCAGGATCTCGTCCTCGTGCGTCCCGTGCGCCACGCCGAGGTGGCGCGTCGAGTCGACGAGGCGGGACTGGTTCGGCAGCGGGAGGCCGTTCGCCTTCCAGAGCTCGTACCGGTTCCGCATCAGTCGCGCGTAGTAGTCGAGCGGCACCTCCGGCTGCTCGTGGTCCCGCACGAGCCAGGCGTACGGCTCCCGCCGCCACTGGTTGAAGCGGGGCACCACGCCGCGGCTCATCAGGTACTCCATCCCCTCGGTGGTCGACGCCACCGCCTCGTCGACGGTCGCGAACCCGTGGGGGCGCGCCATCTCGATGCCGCCGACGAAGAGCGGCTTCACCTGCCCGGGGCCGAACAGGTCGACCGCGTCGACCAGGCGGCGGACCCACTCGTCCCGGCCGACCCGCTTCGCCTTCCCGGGGCAGATCCACTCGAACAGCCGCGGGTCCCACACCTCCATGTTGGCGTGGTGCGAGTCGACGCCGAGGTCGCGGAACCGCCGCAGCCGCTCCTTCGGGAGGGCGTTGGTCTGGAGGCTGATGTGCCGGTTCGGGTGCCCGTCCTTCAGGGCGCGCACGTAGTCGGCGTAGAACTCCTCCTCGGTCTTCCCGTTCAGCGTCTCGAGGATCGACCCGCCGGTGATCAGGAACGCGACCCGCGCGTCCGCGCCGCCGGCCTCGCGCTCGATCGCGTCCGCGACGATCGCCACGTCCTCGGGCGACTTGACGGGGGCCTTCAGCGTGAAGTCCCGGCTCCGGTTCATCTGCCGCATCATGTGGTTGATGTCGCAGAAGCCGCACTCCTCGTCCGCGCCGACGAACTGACAGGCGCGGAAGGCGGTGAGGAAGAAGCCGAGCGCGATCACCTCGTGGTACTTCGTGCCGTCCGGCAGCTCGAGGTCGTAGTACGACGGCGCGCGCGGAAAGCGGACCTCGCTCAGGACCTCTCCGCCGAGGGTCAGGGCGAGGCGCCCGTCGACCACGTCGACGCGGTACGGGGACGTCGGCGAGAGCGTCGTCTGGACGTTCACGGGGCGCAGCCCGTACGGCCCGCCGAGGATTGTGAACCACTCCGGGACGCGCCGACTCTCGCGACGCTTCAGGTCGGACATCGGGACGAGGTCGTACGAGAAGAGGCGGTACGACTTCACCAGCGCGCCGGCGGTGGCCTCCAGCGCGGCGTCGGTGAACCACTGCCCGACGCTCAGCAGGTGCGCCTTCACCAGCACCTCCTTCGGCTCGTCCGGATGGCGGTCGAAGGCCGACTCGAGGAACCCGGCGTCGATGCGCGGGGCGGGGTGCTCGGCGGGGGCGGGACGTGCTTCGCTCATGACCGGTCTCCGTGTCGTTCCGACCGTGAGGCGAGGGCCGCGCGCAGCGTGTCGACGAGGACGTCGAGCTGCGGCGGCCGACCGAAGCGACCGTGCCGTCCGGGGAGCGGCACGACGCGGATCCCTCCGGTCGTCCGCTCGTCCCAGCCGGAGCGGCGGTCGCGCGCGGGGGGGCGCAGGCGGTCGGCGACCCGCCGCGCCCGGGCGCGCCATCCGCCGCGAGAGTCGGTCCCGGACCGTCGCTCGTCGCACCGGAAGTAGAGGATGGGGCAACGGACCGGCCCGGCGGGCCGGTAGGCGCGCGACGCCCGCTTCTGCGCGAGCAGGACCTCCCGCGTCTCCCGCTCGAGCCGGCCGGCGACCGCGTCGGGGAGGTCCGCCTCCGGGACGAGCCGTCCCCCGGGCCGGCCGGGCGCGTTCGAGTCGACGACGGCGAGCAGCTCGACCTCCTCGCCGCCCGCCTCGACCTGCCTCGCGATCTCGAACGCCACGAGTCCCCCGAAGCTCGTGCCGAGCAACCGGTACGGCCCGTGGGGCGCGACCCGCCGGATGCGTTCGAGGTAGGTCGCCGCCATCTCCTCCAGCCGGCGGCACCCGTGTCGCTCCCAGTCCATCCCGGGCGGGTGCAGGGCGTGGAACGGCTGGCCGGGCCCGAGCCGGTGTCCGATCTTCAGGACGGTCAGGACGCTGCCGCCGATCCCGCCGATCGCGAACAGAGGCGCGCCGGGCGCGTCGACGTGCAGTCCCTCCATGCCGAGGTCGTCGTCCGCCCCGCCCTCCTCGATCCGGGCCGCGAGGCGGAGGGGACTGCTGCTCCGCACCAGCGACGCGCTCGGGAGCCGGACGTCGAACCGGTTCTCGATCTCGACCAGCAGGCGGAGCGCGAGGATCGAGTCGCCGCCCAGCGCGAAGAAGCAGTCGTCGATCCCGACCTCCGTCAGCGCGAGGAGGTCGCGGAAGATCCGCGTGAGTTCCCGCTCGACCCCCAGCCGCGGGCGGCGCGGAGGCCGTCCCGTGAGGCGGTCCGATCGGCTCGGCGCCGGCAGCCGGCCGACGTCGACCGAGCCGTCCGGCCGCCGCGGCAGCGTCGGGACGACGACGACGGCCGAAGGGGCCGTCGCCGGCGGCAGCGACTCGACGCAGAGCGCGCGGAGCGCGTCGGACCGCGGGGCGTGTCCCGGCGCGGGTTCGACGTACGCGACCAGCCGGAGGCCGTGCCGGGGGAGGGAGGACGACGTCAGGACTCCCGCGGCGAGTTCGGGCCGGGCGGCGACGATCCCCTGGAACGCCTTGTTCGCCTGGGCGAGGTCGACGAGCTGTCCGCGGACCTTCACCTGCCGGTCGAGGCGGCCGAGGAGCTCGAAGCTCCCGTCCGGGAGGCGGCGGGCCCGGTCGCGGGTCCGGTAGATCCGGTCCTCCTCTCCGTTCGGGCCGGGGCGGAACGCCCGCGCCGTCAGGTCCGGACGATTCCAGTATCCGCGGGAGAGCTGGGCGCTCCGGACCGCGATCTCTCCGGCCTCTCCCTCCCGGACCTCTCGGCCCCCCTCGTCGAGCAGCACGACCTCGGCGTCGGAGACGGATCGATACCGGAGTCGCTCCGCCGGCACCTCGCCCTCGCGGGCGTCAATTGTGCAGCGCAGGAAGGTCGGCGCCTCCGTGGCGCCGAGGTTTCCGATCAACCGGGCGCGCGGTCCGAAGTGACGTCGGAACAGCTCGACGTCGAGCGGCTCGACCGGCTCGCCGCCGAGGTGGACGAGGCGGACGGCCGGGAACCGATCGTGCGCGTCGAGCCCGAGGAGGAACTGGCGGAACACCGTCGGCACCGAGTGGTAGAGCGTGACCTCGCCCGAACCGAGCGCGCTTCGGAGGGCGCCGAACCCGGCCTCCCGCAGGGGGAAGAGGTGGCAGGCGGCGCCGTTCAGCAGGCAGCGGAACAGGCTGGAGACCCCCGCCCCGCGGCTCGGGGAAGCGAGGAGGACCATCCGGTCGGCGCCGCCGACGCCGAACTGTTCGCCGTACGTGAGCGCGGCGTGGACCAACGCCTCGTGGCTCCGCATCACGCCCTTCGGCGGTCCGCTCGAGCCGGAGGTGTAGAGGAGGCAGGCGGTGGCGTCGAGCGGGAGGGGCGCGAGACGCGCGAGACGCGTCGTCGGCACCCCCTCCGCGGCGACCTCCTCCGGCGAGACCGCGGTCGCGCCGCACGCGCGCGCGAACTCGACGCCCCGCTCGTCGTCGGTCAGCACGAGGAGGGGGCCGGCGTCGCGCAGCAGGCGGACCGCGACGTCGGGGGGGGCGGACGGCTCGACGACGACCCAGGGCCCGCCGGCGGCCAGGACGCCGAGCATCGACGGCACGGCCCGGAGCGGATCGTCGCTCACGATCGCCACCGGTCGCTCGACGCGGCCGAGCCGGGACGCGAGGCCGTCCGCGATCCGGCGGGCCCGTCGTTCGAGCGGAGCGAACGCGAGCGTCGAGTCGCTCCCCTTCAGCGCGACGCGATCCGGCGAGGTCCGGGCGATCTCGCCCAGGATCTCGAGGACGCCCCGCGGTCGGGCGGGGGACGTCGCGCCCGGTCGGCCCGCCGCCCGCGAGTCCGTCCGTTCATCCGTCCGGCGCGTCGGCATCGTCGACCACCTGGGCCCGGGTGAAGAACTCCCGATCGCCGGACCCGTGCTCGGGCGGTCCGATGCCCGAGTGCTTCCAGCCGCCGAACGGAACGTCGACCCCCGCCCCCGTCGTCGCCCGGCCGATCTTCAGCAGGCCGGCGCGCGCCTCCCGCTCGAACCGGGCCCGGAGCGAC
>JBICIB010000694.1:0-4410 GCA_043101415.1 Planctomycetota bacterium JB042
ACCGGGCGCAACGCGCGAGGACGTGAGCGGGTCGGAGAGCTCGTCCCTTCTCCGGCCGCCGCCGTGGCGAACGCGCAGACGTCCCCGAACGCGTTCCAAGCCGCGCAGCGCCTATTCGTATCGCAACACCTCGAGCGGGGGTGCGTCGGCGAGGCCGCGGCTGGTGAGGCGGCCGAGGACCAGCGTGAGCAGGGGGATGGCGAGGATGGCGGCGGCGGTCGCCGGGAGGTCGGGCGCGTACGAGACCTCGAACTGGAACGCGGCGAGGGCCCACGCGCCGCCGAGGGAGAGGACGGCGCCGGTGGCGGCGGCGAGGAAGCCGACGAGGAGGTGCTCGACGTCGAGGATCCTCGCGACGCGGCGGCGGGTGGCGCCGAGCGTGCGGAGGAGGACCGATTCCTCCAGGCGCTGGTACCGGCTGGTGAGGATCGAGCTGACGAGCACGAGCAGCCCGGTCAGGACCGAGAACGCCGCCATGAACCGGACGACGAACGAGACCTGCGCGAGGAGGTCGTCGACGACCTTCAGGACCAGCGTCACGTCGATCGCGGAGACGTTCGGGTAGGCGGCGACGACGGCGCGCTGCAGCCCCCCGATCGCCTCGGGTCCCTCGGCGCGGGTGACGACGACGTGGAACTTCGGGGCGCGCTCGAGGACGCCGGTCGGGAAGACGGCGAAGAAGTTCGGCCGCATCCGCCGCCAGTCGACGTCGCGGATGCTCCCGACGACCGTCTCGATCGGAGCGCCCTGCACGTCCCACACGATCGAGTCCCCGACCTCGAGCTTCAGGTCGTCGGCGATCCGGGTCGCGATCGACACGGGGACCGGGCCGTCCGCCGGGTCGGCCCGCCCGACGAACGTCCCGTCGACGATCGTCTCGAGGTCCGACGGCGCGTCGCGGTAGGTCGACCGGTACTCGCGCCGGACCACCCAGCCCGGGATCCCGTCGTCGCGATCGTCGCGCATCTCCCGCGCCGAGCGCCCTCGGACCGAGAGGATGCGCATCGTCACGATCGGCACGCTCTCCATCACCGGGGCGCCGCTCTCGGCGACGAGCGACCGGACGCCGTCGAGCTGGTCGTCCTGCACGTCGAACAGCACGACGTTCGGCTGCTCCCCCTCGGTGATCGACTCGACCTGCGCGAGGAGGAGCGCCCGGGCCTGGAACAGGGTGAGGACGAGGAACGTCCCGAGGCCGATCGACACCAGCAGGAGTCCGGTCTGGTTCGACGGCCGGTCGAGGTTCGCGAGCCCCTGGCGCCACTCCCACGGGAACCGCCGCGGGAAGAACCGGCGCACCGCCCGCCGCAGGACGAACGCGGTCGCCGAGAGGACGAGGAACGCCGCGACCAGCCCGACCGTGTACCCCGTCGCCTGATCGAGCTCGCCGGTCTGCTCGAGCGCGAAGATCCAGATCCCGAGGACGATCGCGAGGAGGGCGAGCATCCGGGCCGGATCGCGGCGTCCGGACGGCGGCTCGACCTGCGCCCGGAGCGCGAGGAGCGGGGGGATCCTCCGGAGCGGGAGGAGCGGGAGGAGCGCGAAGGCGAGCGCCACCGTCACGGCGATCACGCCGCCGAAGGCGACCGCACGCCACGACGTGAAGACCGGCACCTCCATCGGCAGGAAGCTCCCGAGCACGAGCGGGAGCGTCCGCTGCACCAGCACGCCGATGCCGCCGCCGACGACCGCCCCGATCAGCCCGAGGACCAGGGCCTGCGCCAGCCAGATCGAGAAGGTCCGCCCCGAGGAGGCGCCGAGGCACCGGAGCGTCGCCACCTCCGCGGTCTTCGCCCGGACGTGCACCGAGATCGCGGACGCCACGCCGAGCCCGCCGAGGAGGAGCGCCACGAACCCGACGAGGTTCAGGAACCCGGTCAGGTCGTCCATCGACTCGGAGAGGTTCTCCTCGGTCGACTCGACGGTGGAGAGACGGAGCTGATGGTCGCGCGCGAAGTCGCGCCAGTCGTCGGAGATCTCCTGCGGGTCGGCGCCGTCGCCGAGGCGGTAGTACCGCTCGTACCGGATCCGGCTCCCCTTCTGCAGCAGCGCGGGGTCGAGCCCGTCCCGCGGCAGGTAGACGCGCGGACCGAACATCGCCGTCGTCGCCGAGGCGCCGGGGATGCTGGTCAGGGCGCCGCCGATCTCGTATCCGACGTCCCCGACCCGCACCTCGTCGCCGACCGACGCGCCGACCTGGCTGAGGAGCGCCGCGTCGACCAGCGCGACGTCCCGCGCGGTCCGGAACCGCTCCGCCGCCGCCGGCGGGTCGGTCTCGAGCGCCCCGTAGTACGGGTAGCTCCCCTGCAGCGCCCGGACCTGCACCAGCCGGACGGACTCCTGCCCGGGGAAGAGCGCCATCGAGGCGAAGCCGAGCTGTTCGGAGACGTCGCCGTCGTGCTCGTCGAGCAGGGTCCGGTGGAGCCGTTCGTCGACCTCGGCCGGCCACGGGTCGTTCGACCGGACCCGGAGGTCGGCGCCGAGCATCGACTTCGACTGGGCGGCGACCGCCGACTGGAGGTTCTCGCCGAACGAGCTGATCGCGACCAGCGCGGCGACGCCGACCGTCATGCACGACACGAACAGCAGGAGACGCCCCCGGACGCGGCGGCTGTCCCGCCACGCCATCGCCCAGGTCCAGCGGTCGAACAGCCCGCTCATCGGCCGGCCGCGGCCTCCCGCCCGGCGCCGACCGCGTCGTCGGTGCGGACGTCCCCGGCGAGGCGCCCGTCCGCGAGCGAGAGGACCCGGCCGGTCCGCTCGGCGAGCGCCCGGTCGTGCGTCACCAGGACGAGGGTCGTGCCGTGCTCGCGGTTCAGGCCGAACAGCGACTCGACGACCGCGCGTCCGGTCTCGCCGTCGAGGTTCCCGGTCGGCTCGTCGGCGAACAGGATCCCGGGCCGGTTGCAGAACGCGCGCGCGAGGGCGACGCGCTGCTGCTCGCCGCCGGAGAGCTGCGCCGGATAATGGTCGAGCCGGTCGCCGAGGCCGACGCGCTCGAGGAGCTCGTGCGCGAACGCGTCGGCCGCCTCGTCGCCGAGGATCTCGGCCGGGACGCGGACGTTCTCGAGCGCGGTGAGCGTCGGGAGGAGGCGGAACGACTGGAAGACGAACCCGACCCGGCGCGCGCGGAGCTCGGCGCGGGCGTCCTCGTCGAGGGCGTCGAGGTCCTCGCCGGCGAGGACGACCCGCCCGCGCGTCGGGCGGTCGAGCCCGGCGCAGAGGCCGAGCAGGGTCGACTTGCCGCTCCCCGACGGGCCGACGATGGCGAGGGTCTCGCCGGCGGCGGCCTCGAACGACACGCCGTCGAGGACCGTGAGGTCGCGCGCGCCGCTCTTGTACGATCGGGTGATGTCGTCGACGACGAGGAGGGTCTCGGTCATGCGGGTTCCGGGGTCGAAGCAGCGAATATCGAACCTAGGGAGGACCGGCGGCGGGTTCCACCCGAACCGCCTCCTCGGGTTCGGTCTGGCGGCGATCCTCGGATGCAGCGAGGCTCCGCTCGAGCCGGTGAAGGCGGTCGATCGGCGCCCCGTGGTCCTCTGTCTCGGCGACAGCATCACCGCGGGGTACGGGCTCGACCCGGATCGGGCGTACCCGGCCCTCCTCCAGGAGAAGGTCGACGCGGCGGACCTCGGGTTCCGGGTCCACGACGCCGGCACCACCGGCGAGACGACGTCGGGAGGGCGGCGGCGGCTCGACTGGCTCCTCGAGCAGTTCGACGTGGCGGTGGTGCTCCTCGCGCTCGGCGGGAACGACGGCCTCCGCGGCATCGACGTCCCGACGATCGAGGAGAACCTGCGGGCGATGATCGACCGGACCCGCGAGCTCCGGCCGGACGCCCGGGTGATCCTCGCCGGCATGCAGGCGCCGCCGAGCATGGGAGAGGTGTTCACGGCGCCGTTCCGGGAGGTCTTCCCCCGGGTCGCCCGGGAGAAGGAGGTCCCGCTCGTGCCGTTCCTCCTGGAGGGGGTCGGCGGGGAGGACGAGATGAACCAGAACGACGGGATCCACCCGAACGAGGCGGGTCAGGCCCGGATCGCCGAGAACGTCTGGCCGGTGCTCGAGCCGGTGCTGAAGGAGCTCCGGACCGCCGAGTGAGCCGGCGGCCGGGCCCGGCCGTTTCGAGGCGCGCCCCCGATTACCTCGCGGTGACCCCGCCGTCCCGCCGCGCTCCCCTGGAACGCCCGATCCCGGCGGTTTCGGGCTGGCATGCCCGTTGCGCGAAGGGCTCTCGTCAAGCGGCGCGTGGCCGCTACCGCGGGAGAGCGAGGGTTGGGGGCAGCCTTCCTCTCCCGCGGTAGCGGCCACGCGCCGCTTGACGAGAGCCCTTCGCGCAACGGGCATGCCAGCCCGAAACCGCCGGGATCGGGCGTTCCAGGGGAGCGCGGCGGGACGGCGGGGTCACCG
>JBICIB010000695.1:0-3550 GCA_043101415.1 Planctomycetota bacterium JB042
TCGGCGGGCGCCGCCTTCTCCCGCGGCGTCCTCCGCGCGGAGGCGCCTTCCCGTCCGTCGCACCCCGCGGGGCCGCGGACGCGGAGGGCGGCGGCGGCGAGGACGTGAACCGGGGGGAGGCGGCGAGCGGCCGTCATCTCACCACTTCTTCCCCTTGTTGTCGTTGTACCACTTCTGCCACTCGGGCGCGGTCTGGAACGACTGGAGCGTCATCGCGGCGAGCGCATCGTTCATCGGGACCTCGATCGCCATGAGCCGATCGCGCCAGACCGGGTTCTTCCCCTTCTCGCGCACGTTCAGCCCGTTCGTGTTGGCGTACTGTTTGACGAGCTCCTCGACGATCTCCTTCCGCGTCTTCTCGTCGGAATCGCGGTACTCCGAGAGCGCCTTCGTCGCCGCGACGCAGATCCGCTGCTCGCCGTCGTTCAGGAGCTTCACGAACAGATCGATGTCCTTCTCGTTCCGGTGCTTCGCGAGGCACTCGATCAGCATCACCTGGACGTCGACGCGCTTCTCGAGGCTCTTCACCTTCATCGCGCTCTTCAGCTCCGACTCGGCCTGCGGGATCCGCATGTCCGAGAGCGCCGCCGCCGCCGCGATGTAGAGGCTGTCCTCCTCGTCCTTGGCGCGGAACTTGAAGAGCTTGCCGATCTCCTTGACGACCTTCTTCTGGTCCTTCTCGCCGTAGTTCGGGAAGTCGAGCAGGAGGAGGTCGATCGCGCCGACGACCTGGTTCTGCGCCTCGAGCCGCTCGTCGTCGTCGTTCGTCTTCGACGCCTTGAGCGCGGTCGTCATCGTCTTCAGGTGCTCGGTCGGGTCGGCGCCGGACTCGTTGTCCTGGGCGAAGCCGACGGGGATCCACAGCAGGGCCAGGAGACCGGCCAGGGTCGTACGCTTCATCTCTCTCGACTCCTCTGCTTCTGCGTCCGGGGGGCGCGTGGCGGGGGTGCGGCGGACGCGGATCAGTCTAGCAACCCGGGGGCTCGCCGCGCCCGCGGGGCCTCCTCGGGGAGATCCGCTCCGAGCGCCGCGGCGAGCGCGCGCCCCTTGGTCAACGTCTCCTGGTACTCCTCGGCCGGATCGGAGTCGAGGACGATTCCGCCGCCGACGTGGAAATGCGCCTCGCCCCCCTCCACCACGAGCGTCCGGATCGCGATGTTCAGGTCGAGGTCGCCGTCGACGCCGATCCAGCCGATCGACCCGGTGAAGATCCCCCTCCGGACCTTCTCGAGCGACTCGATCACCTCCATCGCCGCGATCTTCGGCGCCCCGGTGATCGACCCGCCGGGGAACGTGGCCCGGAGGAGCTCCTCGGTCGTCCGTCCGGCCGCGAGCCGCGCGCGCACGATCGCGACCCGGTGGAGCACGGTCGCGTACTCCTCCAGCGCCCCGGGGTCGACGACCTCGACCGACCCGTACGCCGCGACGCGCCCGAGGTCGTTCCGCTGCAGGTCGACGATCATCGCGAGCTCGGCCGCGTCCTTCTCGGCCGAGGCGAGGTCGGCCCGGGCCCGCGCGTCGTGTTCCGGATCGCCGGTGCGGCGGCGCGTCCCCTTGATCGGCCGGGTCTCCACGAGGCCGGCCTCGACCGAGAGGAACCGCTCGGGCGACGACGAGAGGACCGCCGCGTCGCCCGTCTCGACCAGCGCCGCGAACGGCGCCGGGTTCAGGGCGCGCAGCCGCGCGTAGAGCGCGACCGGGTCGCCCGGGAACGCCGCCGCGAACCGTTGCGAGAGGTTCACCTGGTAGACGTCCCCCTCGAGGATCGAGGCCCGGACGGAGGCGACCGCGTCGAGGTACGCGGCGCGGTCGAAGTTCGAGGCGAGCGCGGCGACGGGCGCCGGGGCCGGGGGGACCGGGGGCGGAGACGCGAGCGCCGCCCGCGCCCGACGGACGACGCCGTCGACGTAGCCGGCGCCGCACCGGTCGCGCTCGCGGGTCTCGGCCACGAAGAGGGTCCCCCGCCCGGTCGCCACGTCGATCTCGAGCCCCTGGTGGAACAGTCCGAACCACGCGTCCGGGACCCGCGTCGACGCCGCGGCCGTCGCGGGGAGACGTTCGAGGTGCCGCCCGGCGTCGTACGCGAACAGCCCGGCCGCCCCGGCGCGGAACGTCCCCCGCGCGGCGGGCGTCGCCGTCGCCGCGCGGAACGCGTCGAGCCGCCGGAAGAGCCGCGCGAACGGGTCGTCCCCCGCGCGCCCGTCCGACCCCGGACCGACCGCGAGGACGTCGACCGGCTCGAACAGCACGAACGCGCGTCGCGCCAGGGGGCCCGCGTCGGCGACCCCGTCGAGGAGCACCGCCGGCCCCGCCCCGCGCAGCGCGAGGTGGGCGCGCAGGGGGTCGAGGGGACCGTCGATCGGGAACTCGTGGACGCGCACGGTCGGATCATACGCCCGCGCCCCGACGGAGGGGACGGAACGGCGACGCGTTCCGGTAGCTTCGGACGGCATGGCGGACCTCTACGCGTCGCTCGAGGAGTTCCTCACCCACCTGAGGTCGCTGAAGGCGGCGTCCCCGCACACGCTCCGGGCGTACTCGAACGACCTCGTGCAGTTCATCGAGTTCGCGCGCGCCCGAGGGCAGGGGACGACCGACGCCGTCGACGTGCTGCTGGTGCGCGAGTGGATCCGGCACTACCGCGAGGGGAGGGACGGCGGCGGCGCGCGGGCGAAGACCTCGATGGCGCGGAAGCTCTCGGCGCTCCGGAGCTTCTTCCGCTGGCTGCTCGAGCGGGACGAGATCGAGGAGAACCCGGCCGTCGCCGTCCGCCGCCCGAAGCGCGACCGGCCGCTCCCGAAGTTCCTCGACGAGGAGGAGGTCGAACGCCTCCTCCGCGCGCCGGAGGGGGACGACTTCGGCGCGATCCGCGACCGGGCGTTGCTCGAGCTCCTCTACTCGACGGGGACGCGCGTCGCCGAGGTGGTCGGGGCGGACGTCGCGGACCTCGACCTCGCCGGCGGCTCGCTCCGGGTCCGCGGCAAGGGGAAGAAGGAACGGCTCTGCATCCTCGGCGAGCCCGCGGTCGCCGCGCTCGGCCGCTACCTCGCGCTCCGCGACCGACGCCTCGCCGAGGCCGGACGCCGGGAGGGCGCGCTCTTCCTGAACGACCGCCGCGGCCCGAAGGGGTTGAAGCGGCTGACCGACCGGAGCGTGCGACGGCTCCTGAAGGAGTACCTCGCGAAGGCCGGCCTCGATCCGAAGGCGTCGCCGCACACGATCCGGCACTCGTTCGCGACGCACCTGCTGAACCGCGGCGCGAACCTGCGCCTCGTGCAGGAGTTCCTCGGGCACGAGCGGATCACGACGACGCAGATCTACACGCACCTCGACGTGAAGCGGCTGACCGACGCGTACCGGGAGTCGCACCCGCGCGCCGACTGACCAAGCGTGCCGCCGTATTGCGAACGGGAGTCGCCGTCTGCTCGATGTCCGAGAGTCGTGCACCGGGAACCGGGGGGCCGGGAGAAGGGGCACGGACACCGGGGAGCGGGAGAGCGAGGGGGAACCGGGTCACGGGAGACCGGGGAGCCGGGCGGCCGGGTCTCGG
>JBICIB010000696.1:0-9301 GCA_043101415.1 Planctomycetota bacterium JB042
CGCAGCGGTGTCACCGGCCCGCGCAGCGCCAATAGCCCAGAGCAGCGCCGCGACCGCCCCGCGCGCAGCGGCCCGCCCCGCGCAGCGGCCCGACGCACCACGCGCAGTGGCCCTGCCCCGCGCAGCGGTGTCACCGGCTTCGCGTAGCGACGTCAGCCTCGCGCAGCGACCTCACTCTCCCTCGGCACCTTCCCGTCTCCGCTCCGCCTCCGCCTCCGCGCCCCGGCCCAGCGCCTCGAGCGTCATCGCCACCCCTTCCACCGCGTCCCGGCGCCGACGATCTCCCGGCGGGAGCAACCGCCGAAACGTCTCCACCGCCTTCCTCCCCGCGACCAACGCCTCCTCCAACGCTCCCGCCTCCGCGACGATGTCGGCGTACGTCGCGCGCCGCGTCGCGAGCTCCAGCGATTCCTCGTCCACCGTCGCCTCCGCGATCGCGAGCGCGCGCCGCGCCTCCTCCGCCGCCTCGTCGCGGCGGTCGCGGAGGTAGAGCGACCAGGCGAGGTTCATGCGGTGCTGCGCGAGCGGCGGGTGGTCCTCGCCGAACCGCTCGACGAGCGCGTCGATCACCTCCCGCAGCAGCGGGTCCCCCCGGTCGTACCGCTCCGCTTCGAGGAGGAGGAGCGCCCACGACGCCTTCAGGTCGATACGGCGCGACTCCCGCTCCGGCAGGAACTCGGTCGCGAGGACGTCGATCCCGCGCGCGATCGCGAACGCGGCGTCGTCGTCGCCGTCGAGCGCGAGGTCGAGCGCGTAACCGTGCAGCGGCTCCGCGTCGTCGACGATGCGGAAGGCGAGGTCGGTCGACCCGGCGGGGTCCTCGGCGATCATGCGCGCGAGGTCCTCGAACCGTTCGGCGTCGCTCTCCCCGAACGGCGCGCGGCCGAGCGCGTCGGCGAGGTGCTCGACCAGCGCCGTGAACGCGGCGGCCGCCGCCGTCGGGCGCTGCGCGTGGGTGGCGACGCGCAGCCGCTGCACGAAGAGCGAGAACCGGAGGTCTTCGTCGGTGCCGTCGTCGGTCCGCGCCTCCGCCGCGTCGAGCCGGGCGAGCGCCTCGTCGTACCGGCCGACCTTCGAGAGCGCCCCGGCGAAGACCGCCTCGATCCGCAGCGTCCGGACGTCCCCGGGTCCGAGCCGGGCGCGGGCGGCGTCGCTCGCGCGCCGGTACGCCTCGAGCGACTCGCCGGTTCGCCCGAGGAGGCCGAGCGTCCGCGCGACGTCCTGCAGCCCGGCGCAGTGCAGCTCCGGCCGGTCCTCGACCAGCGGCAGCACCCGCTCGAGGTGGGCGAGCGCCTTCTCGTGCTCCTCGACGGCGAAGTACCCGCCGGCGATCGAGAGGTGCAGGTCGATCGCGAACTCGTCGTCGTCGCCGGCGAGCCGGTCGAGCCGCGTCGCCGCGTCGTCGAGGAGGTCCGCGACGAGGAGGCCGGAGCCGCGCTCGTGGTCGCCCATCGACGAGAACGTGTCGAGGAAGAAGTCGACCCCCGCCTCCGCGCGGCGCCGGAGCTCGCGCTCGCGGACGAGGCCGAGCGACACCGTCACGAGGCCGGCGAGCAGGAGGAGGAGGATCGCGGCGCCGGCGGCGAACGCGGCGCGGTGGCGGCGGACCAGCTTGCGCAGCCGGTACCCCGCGGTCGGCGGTCCGGCCTCGACCGGCTCGTGCGCGAGGTGGCGGCGCACGTCGTCCGCCAGCTCGGCCGCGCCGCGGTACCGGCGGTCTCGGTCCGACTCGAGCGCGCGGGCGGCGATCCAGCCGAGCTCGGGGTCGAGGTCGCCGCGCAGGCGGAGGAGCGGGCGCGGGTCGGTCTCGGCCAGGACGCGGACCGCCTCGGTCAGCCCGAGCCCCTCGACCTCCTTCGGGCGGCTTCCGGAGAGGAGCTCGAACAGCACGACGCCGAGCGCGTAGACGTCGACCCGGACGTCGATCGCCTGCGGGTCGCCCGCGAGCTGTTCCGGGCTCATGTACGAGAGGGTGCCGACGATCTCGCCGGCCGCGGTCGGGAAGACCGTGACGTCGGGGCTCGGCTCGAGCGCGCGCGCCACGCCGAAGTCGATGATCTTCACCCGGCCGTCGCGGTCGACGAGGAGGTTCTGCGGCTTCAGGTCGCGGTGGACGACGCCGCGCCGGTGGCCGTACTCGACCGCGTCGCAGACGTCGAGGAACAGCCGCAGCCGCGCGCCGACGTCGAGCGCCTCGTCGTCGGCGTACGCGGTCAGCGTCCGCGCCCCCTCGACGTACTCCATGGCGAGGAACGGGACGTCCCCCTCCGTCCCCGCCTCGTGCACCGTCGCGATCCCCGGGTGCGACAGGCGGGCGAGGACCTGCGACTCGAGCCGGAACCGCTGCCGCGCCTCGTCCGAGTCGACGCCGAGCTTCAGCGTCTTCACCGCGACCCGGCGCCGCGGCTCGTCCGGCTCCGCCTCGAAGACCGTCCCCATGCCGCGGGCGCCGACGCGCGCCACGATCCGGTACCGCCCGATCCGCCGGCCGACCAGGTCGCCGACCGGCGCGGCGTCCGCCGCGTCCTCGGCCGCGCGGTCGACGATCCACCCGAGGTCGGGCCCCGCCTCGTCGGCGGCCAGGAGCGGGCGGAGGTCGTCGAGGAGCGACGGGTCGTCCGCGGCCGCCTCGGCGAGGTACGCGTCGCGCGCCGCGGGCTCGAGCGCCAGCGCCTCCTCCGCGATCGCGCGGACCCTCGACCAGCGTTCCGGGTCCAAGGGCGTCTCAGGCGGCGCGCCGCGCGGGGGCGGCGGCGGGGGACGACGGCGCTCCGCCCGGGGCGAGCGGGGCGGACTTCGCGGGGGCGGCGTGGGGGAGGGGCACGGGCGTCGCGGCTCCAATCCGTCGGAGGATTCGGGGCGAGGAGCCTCCCATCGTACTCCCCCGCGGAGGGCGCGATCGTGCGTACGAACCTCCGAGGATGGAGACTAGACTCGCTCGTCATGTCCGACGCCGACGCCCTCCGGCTCTTGCGGGACCTCCTCGACCTCGATCCGGCCGAGCGACCGGCGGCGCTCGACGCGGCGTGCGCGGGGGACGAGGCGCTGCGGGCGCGCGTCGTCCGGCTGCTCGAGGCGGACCGGACCGGGCCGGACCTCGGGTGGATCGTCGAGCGGGAGATCGGGCGGGAGCTGGAGAGCGGGTCCGAGGGGACGCCGGCCGAGGAGGTCGACCTGACCGGGCGGCGCATCGGGCGGTACCGGATCGTGCGCCGGATCGGGTCGGGCGGGATGGGGACGGTCTACGAGGCGGAGCAGGACGAGCCGCGGCGGCGGGTCGCGCTGAAGACGCTCCGGTTCGGGGTCGACTCGAAGGAGGCGGTCGCCCGGTTCAAGCTCGAGGCGCAGGTGCTCGCCCGCATGTCGCACCCGGGGATCGCGACCATCCTCGAGGCGGGGCGGTCGGAGGGGGTCCCGTTCTTCGCGATGGAGTTCGTCGAGGGGGCGCGGCCGCTGACGGAGTTCGCGGAGGCGGAGGGGCGGTCGGACGCGGCGCGGGTCGACCTCTTCCTCGAGTTCTGCGACGCGGTCGCGTACGGGCACGCGCGCGGCGTCGTCCACCGCGACCTGAAGCCGCAGAACCTCCTCGTCGACCGCGAGGGGCGGCCGAAGATCATCGACTTCGGCGTCGCGCGTGCGCTCGACCCGGTGCCCGACGTCACGCTCCAGCCGACCAGCAGCGGCGAGATCGTCGGGACGCTCGGCGCGATGAGCCCGGAGCAGCTCTCGGGCGACCCGGAGGAGGTCGACGTGCAGAGCGACGTCTACGCGCTCGGCGTCGTGCTGTTCCAGCTCCTGACCGGCGAGCGTCCGAAGGAGGCGCGCGGGCTCTCGCTGACCGAGGCGATCCGGGTCCTCTCGACGAGCGAGCCGCGGCGTCTCGGCGACGCGCGGCCGGACCTCCCGGTCGAGCTGGAGTGGATCGTCGGCAAGGCGCTCGAGACCGACCGCGCGCGCCGCTACCGGTCGGCGAACGACCTGGCGGACGATCTCCGGCGGTTCCGCGCCCACGAGCCGGTCGTCGCCAGCCCGCCGTCGACGGTCTACCGCGTCCGGAAGTTCGTGCGCCGGCATCGGGTCGGCGTCGCGGCCGGCGCGCTCGTCCTCCTCTCGCTCGTCGGCGGCATGATCGCGACCGGGCTCGCGCTGGTCCGGGAGAGCGCGCAGCGCCGCCGGCTCGAGCGGATGACCGAGTTCCAGACGTCGATCTTCAGCTCGATGCAGGCGCAGGGGCTCGGGCCGGACGCGCGGATGGCGGACGCGCTCGACCTCGCGTCGGGGCGCGTCGCCGCCGAGTTCGACGAGGACCCGGAGTCGCGCGCCGAGCTCGAGCGTTCGTTCGGGATCGCGTACTTCGCGCTCGGCCGGTTCGAGGACGCGCGGCGGATGTACGAGAGCGCCGTCGACGTCCTGGTCGCCGCGTACGGGCCGCGCTCCGAGGAGGCGCTCGCGTCGCGCATCGCGCTCGCCAGCACGCTCGACGCCCTCGACGAGATCGACGCCGCGGTCGCGATGTACGAGCCGCTCGTCGAGGACTGCCGCGAGGCGATCGGCGGGACCGCGCCGCCGACGATCCGGTCGGAGCTGTTCCTCGCCCGGGCGCTCCTGCGGCGGGGGGAGGTCGAGCGCGCGATGCGGCTCCTGGCGCGGGCGGCCGACGGGCTGGAGGAGGGGCTGGCGCGGGGGTTCGCGTACGGGAACGTCCCGATGATGCTCGCCGACACGCGCGGGCGGGCGCTCGCGAAGGCGGGCGACGTCGAAGGGGCGCTCGCGGTCTATCTCGACGCCGAGGCGTCGATCGCCCTGCGGTTCGGCGACGACCTCCCGGACCTCGCGAACATCCGGTTCAACCACGGGATGCTCTTGAAGTCGGAACGGCGGTACGGCGAGGCCCGGCCGCTGCTGCGGGAGGCGCTGCGCGTGATGCGCCCGCACCTCGGCGCCGAGCACCCGATGGTCGAGATCATCACGGTCCACCTCGCCGAGTCGATCCGGCAGGCGGAGGACCGGCTGGAGGAGGCGATCCCGCTCTACACCGAGGCGATCCGCCTGAAGCGCGGGCGGGGCGACCGGGCGTTCGCCATCCAGCAGATGGAGGCGAACCGGATCTCGATCCTCTGGACGCTCGGCCGATTCGACGAGGTCGACCGTCTGCAGCGGGCGCTGGTCGAGGAGGTCGATCGCGAGTCGCCGGACCACTGGTTCCGCTGGTTCGTCCACCTGCAGCGCGGCCGCTTCCTCGTCCAGCGGGGGCGGCTCGAGGAGGCGGAGCCCGCGCTCGAGCGGGCGCGCGACCTCGGCGAGCGGTTCGCCGGCGAGGGGCGGGTCCGTCCGGAGGAGACCGCCGAGGCGTGGCGGGAGTTCGAGGCCGCGCGGCGCGGCGAGCGACCGGCGGAGGAAGAGGAGATCCCCCCGACGAGGGAGGGGGCGGAGTAGGATCCATGGATCGGGAGGTCGCCATGACGCATCGATCGACGTCTCTCGCGCTGCTCGTCGCCCTCGCGGCGACGCCCGCCCTCGCGCAGGACGAGGCTCCCCGCGGGCTGATCCGGAACGAGCCGGGCGCGCTCGACGGGTACACGCTGTTCACGCCGCTGCGGGGGAGGGAGACGCACCTGATCGACATGGAGGGGGAGATCGTCGCGACGTGGGAGTCGGAGTGGCTCCCCGGGCAGTCGGTCTACCTGCTGCCGAATGGGAACCTGCTGCGGTGCTGCCGCGCCGAGAACCGGATCTTCAGCGGCGGCGGGGAGGGGGGCCGCCTCGCGGAGTACGACCGGGAGGGGAACCTCGTCTGGGAGTACGTCTGCTCGGACGAGTCGCGCCGCCAGCACCACGACGCCGAGCCGCTCCCGAACGGGAACGTCCTCCTCATCGCGTGGGAGATCGTCAGCCGCGACGGCGCGCTCGCGCTCGGGCGCGACGAGGAGCTCCTCGGGACCGGGCACTGGTGGCCGGACTGCGTGCTCGAGGTGAAGCCGACGCCGCCGAAGGGGGGCGAGATCGTCTGGGAGTGGCACGCGAAGGACCACCTGATCCAGGACCGCGACCCGGAGAAGCCGAACCACGGCGACCCGGCCGCGCACCCGGAGCGGATCGACGTCAACGCCGACGCCTTCTCGCTCGGGGACGCGGGCGCGGGGCCGATGACGAAGGCGGAGGAGGAGCGGCTCCGCGCGCTCGGGTACGTCGGCGGCGACGACGACCGGGGCCGGCGCGCGGGCCGCGACCGGGGGCGGGGGCGCCGCGACCGGCGGTCGGACTGGATGCACACGAACTCGGTCGCGTACAACGCCGCGCTCGATCAGATCGTCCTGAGCGTCAAGACGCTCGGGGAGATCTGGATCATCGACCACGGCACGACGACCGAGGAGGCGGCCGGGCCGAAGGGGGACCTCCTCTACCGCTGGGGGAACCCCGCCGCGTGGAGCGCCGGACCGGTCGGGGAACGTCGCCTCTTCGGACAGCACGACGCGCGCTGGGTGAGGTCGGGCGACGGCTGGAACCTCACGGTCTACAACAACGGCCGCGGACGGCCGGAAGGGGACTGGTCGTCGGTCGACGAGATCGCGCTCCCGCTGGCGGCGGACGGGACGTATCGGCGCGCGCCGGGGCGGCCGTTCGGCCCCGAGTCGCTCGTCTGGACCTACGCCGGGACCGAGGACGACCGCTTCTACTCGAGCTTCATCTCCGGCGCCGAGCGGCTGCCGAACGGGAACACGCTGGTCTGCGTGGGCGAGAAGGGCGAGGTGTTCGAGGTGACGCGGGACGGCGAGGTCGTCTGGGAGTGGCACTGCCCGATCGCCGGTCGGGAGCCCGGCCCCGGCGGCGACCGTCCGCCCCGGGGCGACGGCCCGCCGCCCGGCGACCGGCCCCCGCCGGACCGGGCCGGGGGCGGTCGCCCCGGCGGGCACTCGCCGTACGGCCTGTTCCGCGCCACCCGCATCCCGAAGGACGCTCCCGCGCTCGCGGGGTGGTCGCTCGGGGAGCGGAAGAGCTTCTGAGCGGTCGACACCCGGCCGCGGACGACCTCCGCCGAGGGGACCGCGCCGACGCGGCGGCGGTCACGGCGCGTACCGGTCCATCGTGCCGGCGACGAGGTCGACGACCCGGCGGACGTCCGCGAGACCGCGGTTGTTGGCGTCCACGACGTTCTGCCAGCAGACCACGAACTTCCGTCTCGGGCTCGCCGTCTGGCGAACGATCGAGATCTCGGAGAGGACGCAGCGGTTCGTGTTCCCCGCCGCATCGGTCAGGCAGCTGCTCTTCGGCTTCCCGGGGAGGTCCTTCAGCGTTCCGACTCCGATCTTGCTCTGCAGGACCTCGAAGGGCGCGGGGGACGGAAGCGCTCGGTCCAGGAGTGACGGAGCGTGCGACGAGGTGACCGCCGCCCGGAGCAGCGCGAGCATCTCGTCGTGCGCGTCGGTCGTCCCCGTCCCGCCGCCGGCCGCCGGCGCGATCAGCTCGTGGTCGTGGAGCAGAGTGAACAGGCGGACGGTCGCGAGGCAGCTCGTCACCTGCTTGACCTGGCCGTCGTTGACGCTCGCGATGGTGAGCACGGGCGCGCGGTTGTAGTCGCCGCACAACCAGATCCCCGAGCGCCCGTCGAAGAACCCCGCCTTCGCGAGCGCGCCGTTGATCACGCCGTACCCGAGGGTGCGGATCGTGTGTCCCGAGCGGACGTTGTCGCTCTCGACGATCATCGCGCGCAGGTGGCCGAAGAAGTCCTGGTCGGGGTTCGTCGAGTCGACCCGGAAGTCGACGGTGAACCGCCCGCTCGCCTTCGTCGCCTTGAAGATGCGCCGGTACTTCGGCAGGCGCAGGTCCTCCGAGACGGTGACGCCGCCGATCGTCTCCTCGATCCGCCCGATCGAGTCCCGGATCCGGGGCACGGCGGACCGGATCTGCGGGTCGAACGTCGCGGCGACGCGCTGGAAGAACTCGTCCTCCGTGATGTCGCCCAGCGTGGCCGCCAGCTCGTCGACGGCGGCCCGGAGCTGATAGGCGCCGACCATCGCCGCGAACTTCGGCATGCTCCCGGAGTAGTGCATGGCGTCGAGGTGCTGCCCGACGTGCGGCCGCGTCCTCGCGGCGTCCTCGTTCAGCGCCACGATGGCGATCGGCAGGTCCTCGATGCGGGGGAGCCCGGCGATCCCCGTGAACGTCGGGTCGCTCGCCACGGCCGCGACGGCGTCGGAGAACGCCTGGGTCAGCTTCGCGTCGGTCGTCAGGGGGTCTCCGAGGGGTCCGCGAAAGGGAGACACCAACGGCGTACCGCCTCCAGACCCAGCGCCCGAACCGGTGTTCGATCCCGCGCCGGCTGTCTTGGCGAGGATCACCGAAGCCGCGTCGAGCCCCGACGCACCGAGGGGACCGAACAGGGCGGACTTGAAGGCGTCGACCTCGAGGGCGTTCGCCGGCGCGCCGGGGGTTCCGCCGGCACCGGCACCGCCCGTTCCCTCGCTCGGACTCGCGCCCTGGCCTCGGGTCGTGGCTCCGCTCTGGTCCAGCTTCCTGGCCTCGTTCACGAGGGCACCGTCGCGGGAGATGCCACCGACCCCGGTCGCCGAGCCCGCCGTCTTGGCCTGGGCCTTGGCGGCGTTCGCGGAGATGGCCGACTTGGCGATGTCGGCGGCGATCTGTCCCATCTGGACCGCCTTCTGCGCCTCCGTCTTCAGGTTCTCGCTCGCCAGCTTCCCGGCGGCCGAGGCGGCATCGAGGGTCGCTTCCTGCCCGGCCTTCGCCAGCGCCTGCGTCCCGGCCAGGCCGCTCATGTCGCGGAAGTTGAGGGCCGCCAGCGCGTTCAGGACGGCGCTCATGCCGGTCGGATCCGGGAGGGCCGTCGGCTGGACGATGTTCAGGAGCGGCGGGCTCAACGAGCCGGGGATCAGGTCCTCGGCGGTCGCCCGGCTTCCCGTCTGGACCGGAGCGATGTCGGTCGGCGACAGGGGGATCGGCGAGTCCTGCCAGTTCCAGAACCGGGTGATGTCGAGCTTCTCGGCCGCGTTGGAGCGCCCGAGCACCGCCTCGGCGAAGACGCCGCCGGTCGGGATCGGAACGAGTCTCCGGTCGAGCCGACTCCCGTCCAGCCCGCGGCGCTCGAGGAGTTCGCTCCAGGTCACGGCCTCCCCGCCGACCGCGACCCCGGACGCCTCGTCCTCCTCGACCGGCGCGCGAAGCACGAGGTAGTTGCCGGCGATCGTGACCGGTCGCGGCTCCACCTGGTCGATGAGCGGGCGTCCGCCGAAGCGGAAGCGACCCAGGATGAAGGTCAGGGTCGCCGCGTCGAGAGATCGGAAGA
>JBICIB010000697.1:0-3750 GCA_043101415.1 Planctomycetota bacterium JB042
TCCTCCTCCTGCTCGGCGCCTTCCCCGCGTGTCGCACCTTCGACGACGCCCGGGTCCTCCAGGCGTTGAACCAGCGGGGTTTCGGCCGCAAGTACGTCGGCGACGCCAACGAGGTCCTGACCGTCGGGATCGGCGACTCGTTCACCATCGGCGACGTCAACAACCCGGACATCGTCGGCAACTTCACCGTCCGCCTCGACGGGGCCATCACGGTGCCGCTGATCGGCGAGGTGTTCGTCGCCGGGTTCACGACCGACGAGATCGCGTCGGCGCTCGAGCTCCGGTTCCGGGAGTACTTCACGACCCCCCGGATCCAGGTCGAGCTGGTCGCGATCACGTCGAAGCGGTACTTCCTGCGCGGGGAGGTCCTCACGCAAGGGGAGCAGATCCTGACCAAGGACACGACGGTCTGGGACGCCGTGATGGGGACCGGGGTCCCGATCACCGCCGACATCAGCGACATCTACGTCGTCCGGGCCGACCCGCGCTACCCGCTGATCATCCCGGTCGACCTGGGGAAGATGCTGCGGCACGGGGACTCCCGAGACAACATCCTGCTCCGGGAGGACGACATCGTCGTCGTCCGCCCGAACCTCGCGGGCTGGATCCGCCGCGGCGTCGAGCTCCTCCTCGCGCCGATCGCGCCGCTGACCCAGCTCGGGCTCAGCCTGGAGACGCTGGACGAGCTCGGCGACGACAACGACGACCGGTTCCGCGGCGGCCGTGGTTTCGGCTACGGAGGCAACCTCGGCGGCAGCGTCAGCACCTTCGATCAGAACAACCCGGTGGTGACGCCACCGGGCGGCTCCTAGGACCGGGGACGAACCATGGCCGACGAGATCCCCGGACTCGAGTCGCGAGAGGCGGACAGCGGCAAGCAGCTCAAGCGGATCCTCCGCGCGGCGAAGGAGCACCGGTTCCGCCTGATCGTCTTCTCGGCGATCGGGATGATCCTCGGCGGCTTCGTCGCCACCCTCGTGCCGGACCTGTACGAGTCGAAGACGCTCCTCCTCCTCCGCGAGCGGCGGCTGATCGACGACTCGAGCCTGATGAAGGCGATCGAGGAGAAGCCGCTCGCCCAGAAGGAGCAGACGCTCGAACAGGAGCTCCGCTCGTACGCCTGGATCGTCGAGGTCCTGAAGCGGGTCGAGTGGATCGAGTACGCGAACATCCGGCACGACCCGGCGAAGGTGAAGGACCTCGTCGAGAAGGTCCGCGACCCGAAGCACCTGAACGTCGACGTCTCGACCGACCCCGCGGGCGAGCTCCTGGTCGAGATCATCTTCAAGTGGTTCCACCCCCGGCAGACCCACGACTTCGTCCGCGCGGCCCGGAAGAACTGGATCACGCACCGCGACGAGGAGAGCCAGGCGTACTGGCGCCAGCAGCTCACGGTCGCCGAGTCGATCGTGCGCGAGCGCCGCGACGCGTACGAGAAGGTCGCGTTCGCGCGCGAGAAGTTCATGAGCGAGAACAACCTCTCGCTCCTGAACGACGTCAACGCCGACGCGTCGCTCAAGGTCCAGCTGGTGACCGAGCGGGCCCGCTACGCCTCCGAGAAGGAGGAGCTCGAGACCCGGCTGCAGAGCCTGCAGGAGCGCCTCGACAACCTCGAGCCGTTCCTGGTGACCGAGACCGAGGCGCCGAACCCGGAGTACGAGGCGGCGAAACAGGCGTACGAGACCGGCGAGTCGGCGCTCCGGAGTCTCCTCGAGCAGAAGACCGAGACGCACCCGGACGTGATCAAGGCCCGCGAGGCCGTCGCGCAGGCCAAGGTGCGGTTCGACGCCCTGGAGGGGCAGGAGTTCCTCCCGACCCAGAAGGACCAGCTCCCGAACGACGCGTACACCGAGCTGAAGAAGGCGATCGAGCTCGACACGCCGCGGCTGCAGGGGCTGAAGAACCGCCTCCTCTCGCTCGACCTGCAGATCCGGGAGGTGAACGACCGGCTCGACCGGCTGCCGACCCTCCAGAACACGCTCCAGAAGCTGACGAACGACTTCGAGGTGGCGCAGAACCTGTTGAACGTGGCGCAGGAGCAGATCGCTCCGCTCCGGGACAAGGTCGCGCAGTACGAGGCGCGGACCACGAAGCTCTTCTCCGACTCCGAGGAGGAGCTCCAGGCGACCGGCGCGTTCGAGATCCTCGAGGATCCGGTCATCCCGGACAGCCCGGTCGGCCTCCCGAAGCCGGTCTTCAGCCTGATCGGACTCCTCGTCGGCCTCGCGCTCGCCCTCGCGCTCGCGCTCCTCGGCGAGGTGACCCGCTCGACGTACGACGACGCCGGAGAGGTCCAGTCGACGCTCCGCCTGCCGGTGCTCGGCGCGATCAACCGGATCGCCACCGAGACCGAGCTCCGGCGCGAGCGGCTCGCCGAGGTCGTCCGGATGGCCGGGAGCATGCTGATCGTGGTGAGCCTCGGGGTCGTCGTCTACGTGGTCACCTCGCACCCGGACATGCTCCCCCTCCAGGTGCAGGACGCGCTCCAGGGCCTCCGGACGAACTTCCGGTAGCGGTGAGGATCCTCTACCTCTGTCACCGGATCCCCTTCCCCCCGGACAAGGGGGACAAGATCCGCTCGTACCACCAGGTCGAGCACCTGGGCCGACGGCACGAGGTCGACCTCTTCACCCTGATCGACGATCCGGCCGACCGTCGCCACGTCGACCCGCTCCGCGGCCTCGTGGGGCGCCGCACCGTCGAGGAGATCGACCCCCCCGCCGCGCGCGTCCGCGCGCTGATCGGGCTCGCGACCGGCGAGCCGCTGTCGGTCCGGGCGTTCCGGAACGCGCCGCTCCGGGACGCGGTCCGCCGGGCGTTCGCGGAGGAGGCGTACGACCTCGCGTTCGTCTTCTCCTCGAACATGGTCCCGTACCTCGACGGGTTCGAGGGTCCGCGCGTGCTCGACTACGTCGACGTCGACTCGGCGAAGTGGACCGCGTACGCGGACGGGGCGGCGCTCCCGCTCCGGTGGCTCTACGCGCGCGAGGGACGGCGCCTCCGGTCGGTCGAGGCGGCGGCGGCGGCCCGGGCCGAGCTGACGGTCGTCTGCGCGGAGAAGGAGGAGGAGGAGCTCCTCCGGTTCGCCTCCCCGCGCCGGGTCGAGGTCGTCCCGAACGGGACGGACGTCACCCGGTTCTCCCCGGGCGCGACCGACGTGCCGCCGTTCGACGTCGTCTTCACCGGGGCGATGGACTACCGCGCGAACGTCGACGCGATCGTCTGGTTCGCCGACGAGTGCCTGCCGCGGATCCGCGAGCGGCGCCCGGAGACGGGGCTCTCGATCGTCGGCTCGAACCCGACCCGAGAGGTGAGGGCGCTCGGCGAGCGGCCGGGGGTGACGGTCACGGGCCGGGTCGAGGAGGTGCCGCCGTACCTCCGCGCGGCCCGGGTCGCCGTGGCGCCGCTGCGGGTCGCCCGCGGGATCCAGAACAAGGTCCTCGAGGCGATGGCGTGCGGGACGCCGGTGGTCGCGACCGGCGCCGCCCTCGGCGGGATCGGCGCCCCGCCGGCCGTCGCCCGCGCCGACGACCCGGCGGCGTTCGCGGACGCGGTCGCCGCCCTCCTCGCCGACGAGGCCGTCCGGACCGCCCGCGGCCGGGAGGGGCGGGAGTGGGTCGTCCAGCACTTCGACTGGGAGGCGCGCCTCGGCCAGCTCGAGGCGCTCCTGGTCGAGGCGGCATCAAGACCCGGCGAAGCTCCGGTCGAAGATGGGGGAGGCGCGGGAGTTCCGTCGCCGACCCGATGACC
>JBICIB010000698.1:0-2596 GCA_043101415.1 Planctomycetota bacterium JB042
GTCGCTCCCGGGGACGAGGAAGAAGCCGGCGTCGAGCGCCGACAGGACCGCGTCGTACTCCACGCCCTCCCGATACCCCGCCAACCGGACCCGATCGTCCGGGAGCCGCTCGCGCGGCTCGGCCTGGTCGATCGGGTCCGGTTGGCGGGGTATCGGGAGGGCGTGGAGTACGACGCGGTCCTGTCGGCGCTCGACGCCGGCTTCTTCCTCGTCCCCGGGAGCGACGGCTCGTGCCGGGCCGCGCGCGAGCTCGTCGCCTGCGGTCTCCCGTTGATCGTGTCCCGCCGGGCGCCGCTCCCCGAGATCGTCGCCGACGGCGTCAGCGGATACGTCGTCGACGAACGGGTCGACGCGCTCGCCGACGCCTGGCTGGCCCTGGTCCGGAGCGCGACGGTCCGCCGGGAGATGGCGTCCGAGGCGCGGCGGCGGGCGAGGCGCGAGTTCTCGCTCGACGAGCAGGTGGTGCGGGTCGAGCGCGCGTACGAGGCCGTGCTCTCGCTCGGCAGGAGGGGGGCGTGAGACTCCTGATCTCCGCCCCGGGCGGCCCGCCGCGGTTCGTCGGCGAGCAGCTCCTCGCCGCCGCGCGCCGACTCGGTCACGAGGCGGCGCTCTTTGACCACCCGGCGTCGCGCGATCCGACGCTCGAACTCCCGGCGGCCGCCCGACGGGTCACCGCGGAGATCGTGCTGCTGGTCGAACCGGACCGCGAGGACCCGGCGACCCTCGAAGCCGTCCGGGCGCGGGGGAGTCGCACGGTCGCCTGGTTCGCGCCCGCGGCGGACGACGCGCCGCGCTGGCGCCGGGCGCGGAGGATCTGGATCGCGCGCGCGGCGGACGCGGTGTTCGTGACGGACGAGGCGGAGGTCGCCGGCCGGACCGACCGGAGCGGCCGGCCGGCGCGCGTCGTCGGCCGCGGGCACGACCCGGAGGCGCTCGGGATCGTCGTCGGCGCGCGGTCTCCATCCTCGGCGGCGGGGGAGCGGATCGCGCTCCGCGCGGCGGACGATCCGCTCCGGATTTCGACGGCCGCGGTCGGCGCGGGCCTGATCGGCCTCGGCGACGCGCGGGCCTTCCCCTCCGGCGTTCCGGTCCACGCGCTCGAGGCGGCGGGCGGGTTCGCCGCCCGGATCTCCGGCCGGACGTACGTCGTCGGGGGACGGGTCGCGGGCGGCGGGCCGCCGAGCGTGTTCGACGACGCGGCGGCCGCTCGGGCGGCCGGCGCGACGATCGAGCGGTGGGCGGCGCACGCCGCGGCCGCGGACGGGACCGAACCGCCGGGAGAGCCGCCGGAGGCGAGCACGTTCGAGCGCCGCCTCGAGGTGCTCCTGGCCCCGGACGGAGACCGGTCGTGACGTTCCGACTCCTCGCCTGCCTCGCCGTCGCGCCGCTCTTCCTCGTCGGCTGCACCAGCCCGACGCGGGTCGAACCGACGGCCTCGACGCCGGCCCCGGCCCGCCCGCCGCGCGCGGCGCCGCAAGAGGTCGTCGCGGCTCCGCCGCCCGCCCCGCCGCCCCGTCCTCCGGCGCCGCGCCCGGAGTCGAGACCGGCGCCCACGCCGACGGACCGCTCGCTCGCCGGACGCGTGGTGGTGGTCGACGCCGGCCACGGCGGCGTCGATCCGGGGGCGCGATCGTCGTACGGCACCGAGAAGGAGATCGTCCTCGACGTCGCGCGGAAGGTCGCGGCGGGGCTGCGCCGGTCCGGCGCGTCGGTCCACCTGACGCGCGACGGCGACGTCAAGGTCCCGCTCGACGACCGGGCTGCGGCGGCGACGAGGCTCGGCGCCGACCTGCTCGTGTCGATCCACGCCGATTCGGCGGAGAACCGCTCCGCCCACGGGTTCGGGGTCTGGATCGCCCGCGCGGCGCGTCGCGAGAGCGTGCGCGTCGCCGAGGCGTTGATGGAGGAGGCGCGGCGGGCGGGGCTCTCCCTCCGATCGATCCACCGGGCCGACTTCCGGGTCCTCGTCGGCCACCGGCGGCCGTCCGTCCTGGTCGAGACCGGGTTCCTGTCGAACGACGGGGACGCGCGGCGGCTCGCCACGGCCGAGTACCGCTCGCGCGTGGCCGGGGCGATCGTCGCCGGCGTGCGGCGCGGACTCCGTTGAGATCCAGCCTCGGCGTCAGGCGCGCGTCACGAGCGCGACGGCGCTCGCCTCGATCGTCTCCTGGCGGCCGGTCGGCCCGACCCCTTCCCCGGTCTTCGCCTTCACGTTCACCCGGTCGAGGTCGACCCCGAACGCCTCGGCGAGCCGCCCGCGCATCGCCGGTCGATGCGGAGCGAGCTTCGGGCGCTCGGCGACGACGATCGTGTCGAGCGAGACGATCCGGAACCCGCGCGCCTCGACCAGGCGGCGGACGCGGACCGCGAGCGCGGCGGAGTCGGCCCCCCGGTGCGCGTCGTCGTCGTCGGGGAAGAGCGTCCCGATGTCGTCCGCCCCGCACGCGCCGAGGACGGCGTCGATGGCGGCATGGAACAGCGCGTCCGCGTCCGAGTGGCCGCGCAGCCCCCGGTCGTGTTCGATCTCCACTCCGCCGGGGATCAACGGACGTCCCTAGACCATCACGTGGCGGTCCCACCCGATACCGCCCCGGTG
>JBICIB010000699.1:0-2838 GCA_043101415.1 Planctomycetota bacterium JB042
CGAACTTCGGGGTCACGATCGCGCTCGCGGTCGCGGCGTAGTGGTCGAGGAGGGCGTCGATCTCGGCGAGGGTGTACGCGCCGCCCATCGCGCCCTGTCCGTACCCCGGGGGGAGGGTCGGACCGGCGCTCGCGAACGCGAACCCGCGATCGGCGGCCGCGCTCGGGACGGGCCGGGGGCGGAATCCGAGGCGCCGGAGGAGGGCGATCTCCTCCCGGTCGACGACGAGGTCCGCCGCCGGGGGCGCGACCTCGGGCCCGTCCCGATCGAACGGATGGACGGTCACGACGTCGAGGCCGAGCGCGTGGACGGTCTCGAGGTCCGTGGCGCGGGGGAGTGGAACCCGGACCAGGGCCGGTTCCGAGGCGACCGAAACCCCCGAGGCGTGGGCACAAACCATTGTGAGTACGACGGTTCGAAGCACCACGCAACATCCTCCAGATATTGGACCGAAGGAAGTCTAGCACGCGGATCGCCCCGCGGCCGGCGGGTCGGGAGAAGGGGGAGGGTCATGGGGTTCCGCCGGCGCCCCCCGGTCGGGCAGAATGCGCCGCCTCCGAATCGACGGTGTCCGCGAAGAGACAGCAGGCAGAGCGAACGATGACGAACTTCAACAACGTGATCCGCATGGTCGTCCGGTTCGAGTCGGACCGGGCGCTTGCGCTCGAGAAGGTGCTCGACGAGGTGCTGGCGAAGTTCCACGCCCAGACCGGGACGCTCCACCTCCTCGACCCGTCCCGGAACGTCCTGAGGCTCGAGGCGTCGGTCGGCCTCCCCCCGCAGATCCGCGAGATCACGAAGGAGATCCCCATCGGAAAGGGGATCGCCGGCGAGTGCGCGAAGACCGGCGAGCCGGTGACGATGTGCAACCTGCAGACCGACGACTCCGGGGTCGCGAAGCCGGCGGCCCGTCAGACCGGCGTGGGAGGTTCGCTCTGCGTCCCGTTGAAGCACGGCGACACGGTCGTCGGGACGCTCGGCATCGGCACGAAGCGCGAGCACGAGTTCTCGCCCCGCGAGACCCGCGACCTCCAGCACGTCGCCGAGGTGCTCGCCCAGGAGATCGTCCCGGAGCCGACGCCGGCCGCGAGCGGCGAGACCGCGTCGGCTTGACGGAGCGTTGACGCGCCGCACCGCCGGTTCTTGACGGCCGGAGGCGACACTCCCCGCCGCAGTTCGACGCCACGAGCTGCACGGCCCGGCGCGCCCTCTCGCTCCGAGAATCGCACCCCCGCGCGCCGGACCACTCGACGAGGCGGCTCGTGCTTCCCCGGGCACGGGCCGCCTCTTCCCTGTCCCGGCCGCTCCTAGCCGCCCGACTCGGCGCCCTCGACGACCCCCTCCGGCGCCGGCTTCGGAGCGAGCTCGAGGAATCGCCCGGTCTCGCGCGCGGTCCGCGCCGCGTCGGGCTGGCCGCGACCGCCGACGTGCTCCTCGAGGAACGCGAGGACGAGCCGCCCGATCGCGTCGAGCTCCGCCTCCGCCCGCCGCTTCCGCCGCCCGAACGCGGTCCGGCTGCGGTCGTTGAACGAGAGGTGGCGACCGTCCTCGAGCGCGTAGAGGAGCTTCGGCTCGGGGAACGCCGCGTAGGCCGTCCGCGACAGGTCGAGCTTGGTCCCCGGGCGGCGCTCGTCCGCCAGCTCGTTCTCTCCGAGCAGGTAGAGCGTCGGGACCTCGACCCGCGCGAAGTCGTCCGCGTCGAACATCCAGAGGCCGGGGGAGAGGAGCGCGACGGCGCCGATGCGGTCGTCGCGCCGCCCCTCGATCGCCCCCGCCAGGCCGAGCGTCGTGTAGCCGCCGAACGAGTGACCGCCGGCGGCGATCCGATCCGGGTCGATGCGCGGGCCGTACCGCTCGTCGGCGAGGATCGCGTCGAGCACCGCCTCGGTCTCGTCGAGCCGGCCGCGGTGGCGATCGAAGTCGAACTCCTCGCGGATCAGGTCGCGGACCGAGCGGAGGAGTTCGAGCGTCCGGTCGGTCTCGTCCTCCTCCCGCAGTCGCACGACCGACACCGGATCGTCGTGGTCCGGCGCGACGACGATCCACCCGGCGGCGGCGAGGCGCTCGGTCAGGTACGTGTACGACCCGCCGCTCCCGCCGTAGCCGTGCGAGAAGAAGAAGAGCGGGAGGCGCTCGACCGGTGACTCCTCCTCCGCGACGAACGGCGGCGCCCAGACGCCGACGGCGATCGGCGGACGCTCGACCTCGTCTCCCGATCGGCTCCGCGGGACCTCGATCACCTCGTGGACGAACGTCGGAGCGGTCTCGCCGGCCCCCGCGACGGGAACCCACAACGGAGCGACGGACGCGAGGAGGGCTCGGACGAGACGGAGTCGCATGATCAGCTCCCGGGAGACCGGTACGGGAAGAGGGGGACCTTCGAACCGTCCCCGGCGTGAAACCGGTCGCCGGAAAAACGGTACACTCGACTCCCCCGCCGAGCAGACGGGTCCGTCGGGAAGCGGATCCGGAAAGGAGTGACCGTGCGCGTCCTCGCGTCCATCCTCGTCCTCGGGTCCGCCCTCGCATTCGCCCCGTCCGCCGCCGCGCAGTGCCCGACCGTCTCCGTCGGGACGTACGGCGCCGGCTGCAACTCCGCCGGCTTCGACGTCCCGGCGCTGAAGGGGGGGTACGACTCCTCCGGTTGCCAGCTCACGCTGAAGTGGTCGGGGACTCCCGGCTGCTGCAACACGTTCCTGACCGGGCGGCTCCTGCTCGTCGGGTTCCAGCCGACGGCGATCCCGGCGCCCGGCGCCGGCTGCACGTTGCTCGTGCAGCCGACCGTCGTCCAGTTCGTCCCCGCCGCGGTCGAGAGCGTGGTGGCGACGATCCCGCCGG
>JBICIB010000700.1:0-3225 GCA_043101415.1 Planctomycetota bacterium JB042
CCGACCAGCGCATCAGCCGGTTCGCGGTCATGTCGGAGAAGACGAGGAACCCGCCGTCGTCGTCCGACCAGACCGGCCCCTCGGTGAACCGGAGCCCCGTGACGAGGAGCCGCAGCCGCGCGTCGTCGGCGACCACCGCCGCGAAGGCGCCGGGGTCGTCGGCGGCGACCGGGGACCGGGAGCACCCGGCCCCGATCGACGCGGCGGCGAGCAGCATCAGACGAGGGAGGTGGCGCATCGGATCATCCTAACTCCCTTGGTGGCCGGACCCGACGGCCTCCCGCGCCCGGCCGGGCCCGTCGCCGGGACGTCCCGTCGGCGCCGCATCCCCGAGAAACAGGGGGGCTCGCACGGGCGAGGGCTCCAGCCGGCGCCCCGGTCCATCCGATAGACACCGAGTCCGTCGAAACCTTGGAACCGCATCCATGAAGCCCGCCGCCCGCCACCGCCTCCTCCTGATCGCCCCGCTCGTCGTCGCTCCGATCGTCGCCTGCTCGGACGCCGAGAACGACGCGCCCTCCGCCCGCCGTCCCGCGCCGGGCGCCGCGCCGCGCACCGCCTCGATGGCGGCCGTGTTCGAGGGGACGCCGGATCGGGCCGCGACGAGCGCGGACCCCGCGCCGATCGACGCGGGGTTCGGGCTGACGAAGCTGCCGGCGTCGACGGTCCTGGCGATCCGGCTCCCGTCGGTCGGAACGCACGGCGAGGCTTGGGAACGCCTGGCGGTCACGAAGGCGTTCGAGGGCGTGGGCGGGATCGCCGGTCTGCTGAGCGAGCCGCTGGCGAACCTCCGCGACGAGGTCTCGGACGAGATGCCCGGGGGCGACGCGTTCCTGGAGGCGCTCGGAGCGGTCGAGGGAGAGGCGGTCTTCGGGGTGATCGATGTCTGGCCCGAACTCGCCATGGCGAGGGACGGCGGACTCCCGTTCGCGATGGCGGCGTTCGTGGAGGTCGGCGACGGGGAGGCGTCGCTCCGGACCTTCCTCGACTCGATGCTCGAGCAGGAGCGCGACCCGCACGGTCCGACGTTCGAGCGCGTCGGAGAGGACGGGTTCCGGGCGGACACCCGGAAGGTGCGGTTCGAGATGCGGCTGGTCGACGGGCGGCTCTGCGCGTGGATGGGCCCGCGCGCGAAGAGCTCGGGCGCCATCGACCGCCTCCTCGCGCAGGACGGCGCGTCGTCGTTCGCCGGCACGGCGCTCGTCGCGGACGGCCCGTCGGTCGCCGACGGGGAGACGCGCTGGCTCGAGGCGTACCTGTCGCTCACGCCGGTCTGGGAGATGGCGTCCCGGATGGCGCCGGCCGAGGCGCGCGAGATGATCGACGCGCTCCACCTGCCGAGCCTCGAGGGGGTGTCGTTCGTGTCGTCGCTGGCCGGAGACTCGTTCCACGACCGGGCGCTGCTCCGGACCGACGGGGAGGACATCCTCTCGGCGTTCCTCGAGCAGCCGGCGCTCGATCCGGACTGGGCGCGCTACGTCTTCGCGGGGGCCGACTCCGGCGGCGTCACGTCGTTCTCCCCGGCGAAGACGATCGGCCGGCTCCGCCGCGGCCTCCCCGGCGAGGGGCGGCGCGCGATCGCGGAGGCGATCTCCGGGTTCCAGCAGATGACCGGCCTCGACCTGGTCGACGACATCTTCGGCCGGCTCGGCCCGCACTTCGTCCACGGCAGCCGCGGAGACCTCGCGAGCGCCATGCTCGACGCCACCGACTTCGAGGCGTTCGTCGCGATCGAGGTGCGCGAGGCGGACGAGTTGCAGGCGATCATCGACAAGGCGTTCCAGTCGGGGATGCTCCCCGTCGCGCCGCGACCGCGCCAGGTCGGGAGCGTGAAGTACCACTCGATCGCGCTGCCGCTCCCCGAGGGACCGGCCGGCGTCGAGCCGTCGTACGGCTTCGTCGGCGACGCCCTCGTCGTCGCGTCGTCCGGCGAGACGTTCGGGAAGGTCGTGGCGGCGTTCGAGTCGGGCGGGAAGGCCGCGCCCGACTGGCTGCGGGAGGCGCTGGCCGCGGCGACGGGGAACGCGACGGCCGTCACCGCCGGCGAGACCGGCGCCAAGGTGCGCGGCCTCCACGCGATGGTCCGGACCGCGCAGCAGGAGAGCGGCGAGGACTGGCCGTACCTCCCGACCGCCGAACAGGTCGACGCGTTCACCGCCGACCTCCCGGACGAGTGGACCGTCGCGCGCCGCGGCTCGACCGGCTTCGTGTTCGAGAGCCGCTCGCCGTTCGGCTCCACCCTGGTCGCCGCCGCGCCGCTCGCCATCGTCGCCGCGGTCGCGATCCCGCAGCTCCTCACCGCGCGCCTCTCCTCCAACGAGGCGGCCGCGATGGCGACCCTCCGCAGCCTCCACTCCGCCCAGGAGCAGTTCCGCGCCTCCGCCGTCGCCGACCGCGACGGCGACGGACAGGGTGAGTTCGGGACGTTCGGCGAACTGACCGGCGCGGTCGCGCTCCCCGACGGCGCCCTCCTCGAGCCGCCGATGATGAGCAGCGCGTTCGCGTACGTCCGCGGCGGCGCCGTCGAGCGCTCGGGGTATGCGTACCGCCTCGCGCTGCCGGGCCGCGGCGGCGAGCCGATCGGCGAGCGCGACGACGGCGGCGCTCCCGACGGCATCGACGTCCGCATGGCCGAGCAGGTCTGGCTCGCCTACGCCTACCCCCTGAAGCCCCGCTCCACCGGCAACCGCGTCTTCTTCATCGACCAGACCGGCCACATCCTCTTCACCACCAACGACGCCCCCGGCCAGGCGTACGACCCCGACCACCCCCCGTCGTTCGACGCCGCCTTCGCCGCCGACGACCGCCCGATGGCGCAGGGAGGGCACGTGGGAAGGGACGGAGGGTTCTGGATGCTGGCGAATTAGGGGGGGAAGCAACGAGAGCAAGGGAGAGCAGGGGAGAGCAAGGGAGAGGGCGCTGACGCGGAGGGGACCCGGGCTGGGGCTGGACCAGAGGGGCGTCGACCACCAAAGGGGCGTCAGACCCCACGACGCGCAAGGAGTGGGGTCTGACCCCACCCCACTCACGTCTCGAACGGGCGAATGGCGGCCTCGAGCGGCCATTCGCGCTCGTCACGCACGGCCGAGCCCGCCGAACGTGCGGAGGAGAGGCCCACAGAGGATCGAACAAGGTACTATGCGGCAACGACTTACGCTCGGCCGTCACCGTTTCGTTCCCGGTGAGTGGGGTGGCGTCAGACCCCACGACTTGCAAGTCGTGGGG
>JBICIB010000701.1:0-8917 GCA_043101415.1 Planctomycetota bacterium JB042
CTTCGCGCCGCCGATCTGGTTCCACCGCACCGGGATGCCGAGCCACGGGTCGGCCGACCCCCAGCGACCGACCCCCACGAGGACGTACGGGGTCCCGGTCCGGACCAGCTCGGCGTTCAGCGCGCCGATGTCGTCCGCCGCGTCGGCCGTGCGGGAGCGGTCGAGGCGTGCGCGGTCGACGACGACGAGGTCGCGGAGGTCGCGGAGGACGCCGTGCCCGAGCACCATCCGGCTCTCGCAGACGACCTTCGAGCGGTCGATCGCGGCGAGGTCGACGGGGGGGCCGCCGGCGAGCGCGACGGGACGGAGCTGGAGGAAGGCGAACTCCGCCGGCCGGGACGGGTCGTCGGGGACGGAGACCGCGAACTCGAGTTCGATCGGCATGTTCAGCGCGCGCGCGGAGGCGTCGAGGAGTCTCCGGACGATCTCCGCCACCGGGAGGGCCCCTTGCTTCAGGATCGGCGCGAACGTGACCAGCGGGACTCCGTCGCGGCCGGTGCCGTCGTGCACCGCGTCGTCCTCCGGAGACCAGACCGACCCGACCAGGCGCAGCTTCCCGTCCTCGCGCGCCACGTCGATCGGGAACCGCTTCAGGCCCGGCTCGCGCGTCGGGTCGGACCGCGCCGCGCCCTCCTCCAGGTCGAGCGCGAAGAACTCCCGCTGCGAGTGCTCGCGGATCTCGTCGGGGGTCGAGAAGCCGATCGGACGCCGGGGGTACGACGGGCAGAAGGAGACCGCGTTCTCGCCCCGGACGACCGTCTCGCCGAGGCCGAGGGCGACGCGCGCGACGCCGTCCTCGGCCTTCATCGGCGGGCTCGGGTAGACGTTGTGGGAGAGGGCGACGCCCGAGAGGTCGGGGTAGAACCGCGCGCCGTGCCGCGTCCCGACGACCCGCTGCAGCGCCACCGCCATCTTCTCCTCCTCGAGGCGGTACGGCGACGGGAGGAAGCTCTCCTTCACCGCCCGGACGAACGTCCCCGCGTAGACGCGCCGGATCGCGTCCACGAGCTCGTCGAGCCGGACCTCGAGGCTCGGGTGGCGGTTCGGGACCATGTAGGTCCGGTACGCGCCGGTCAGCGAGAAGTCCTGGCTGTCCTCCAGCAGGGAGGACGATCGGACCGCGATCGGATAGTCCGCCCTCTCGAGGAAGGCGGAGAGCGCCGCGCGGACGTCCTCGGGGAAGCGGGCGGCCAGGAACCGCTCCTCGATCCGGGCGTCGTCCTGTTCGCGCAGCGCGAAGTCGAGGAGCTCGTTCTCCCGGAGGAAGCGGTCGAACACCTCGGTCGCCAGGACGAGCGTCGCCGGGACGAAGATGTCGACGTCCTCGAACGCGGGGCGGATCGCGGGGTCGTGGAGGAGCGAGCGGACGAACCCGAGCCCTCGCGCCTTTCCGCCGATCGACCCGCCGCCGATCCGCGCGAAGCTGAGGCGGGGGTTGAACTCGTCGGGGTCGAAGTCGGCGACGCCGCCTCCCTGGCGCGAACGGCGGAACGCGCGGACCGCCCCGAGGAGGAACTCCCGGATCTCCTCGTCGGTCCGGTAGTCGCTCGCCTTCTCCGCCCGGATCGTCGCGGCGAGCCGGAACTCGGTCCGGGCCCGGAGCCAGGTGGAGAAGTGGTTCCGGGACGCGTGCCGGCGGAGGACGGGGCCGGGGACGGCCGCGAGCTCCTGTTCGAGGGCCCGCAGGTCGCCCGCGCGGCCGTGGGTCCTCCCGTCGTCGTCCCGGAACACGAAGTCCCCGAACCCGAACTCCTCGCGCACGAACCGGGACAGCTCCTCCAGGAGACGCGGCGAGCGCTTGCGCAGGACGGCGGCCCGCAGCGCGCGCGCCGCCGGCTCGAACGCCGGGTCGTTCGTCTGCAGGACGATCGGGAGGTCCTCGGTCCGGGCGCGCACGTGGCGGACGAGGGCGAGCCCGGCGTCCGGGTCGGGGACGCCGCCGCGGGGGAAGTGGACGTCGGAGAGGAGGCCGAGGACGTACGGCTCGAACCGCTCGAACGCCCGGATCGCCTCCTCGTACGTGGTGCAGTGGAGGATCTTCGGCCGGGCGCGGAGCCGCATCACCTTGTGGTGGAGGTTCGTCCCCTCGGCGATCACGCGCTGCGACTGGGCGTTCAGCTCCTCGTACAGCATCGGCAGGAAGGAGGAGGCGTAGTGGACGCTGTCCTCGACCAGCAGGAGGACCGACACGCCGACGCTCTCGGTGTCCGGCCCGACGTTCAGGCGGTCCTCGATCGACTGGACGATGCAGAGGAGGAGTCGGAAGTCCCCCTGCCACAGGAACGGACGCTCGGACGGACGGGAGGCGTCGGCGGCCGCCTGGAAGCGCGCGAGTTCGCGGTCGTCGAAGGCGAGCGGCACGACCGGAGTCCCCGGCGCCGCCGTCCGGAGCCGGCCGAGGAGTTCGACCGGGTCGGCGTCCCGCACGTGCGCGGTCACCACCGCGAGGTCGAACGACTGCTCCTCGATCCGCTCGACCGCCTCGTCCCCGCTCGCGACCGGCGTGATCCAGCTCGTCGAGCTGAGGTGGACGTACAGCCACTCCGACAGGACGTGCTGCCCGAGCTGCCCGTCCTCCCAGAGGAGGAAGAAGTCGTACCGGCTCCCGACCAGCAGCATCCGCCGGACCCGCCACGGCATCAGCTCGCGGAACTGCTGCAGCGGATCGTCGAACCACCGGCTCGGCGGCGCGGACGGCTTGCGGGTCATCCCGCCATCGTAGGGGGCGCGGGCCGCGAACGGGTTCCCGCGCGTTCTCGTCGCCCTCCGCCCCCGAGCCGGCTGGACGGTCGGGGGCGGAGACCTCAACATGGAGTCATGGAAGACCTCGACGCGCTCCTCCGCCGATTCGACGCCGCGGCCCCGATCTCGCGGGCGCGGACGCCGCCGTCGGAGTGGTACACCTCGGGCGCCTGGCTGGAGCGGGAGAAGGAGCGGCTCTTCCGCCGCCGCTGGATCGTGGTCGCGCGGGTCGACCAGGTCCGGCGGAGCGGGGACCACGTCGCCGGCGTGCTCGTCGACCAGCCGTTCGTCGTGGTGCGGGGGGACGACGGCGCGCTGCGGGCGTTCCACAACGTCTGCCGCCACCACGCGACGGCGGTCGCGAGCGGCGAGGGGCGGTGCGAGGAGCTGGTCTGTCCGTACCACGGTTGGACGTACGGCCTCGACGGGCGGCTGCTCCGGGCGCCTCGGCTCGGAAAGGTGGAGGGGTTCGACCGCGCCGCGCACGGCCTGGTTCCGATGCACGTCCGCGTCTGGGGACCGCTCGTCCTCGTCTCCCTCGCCGCCGAGCCGCGCGACCTCGACCGGGACCTCGCGCCGCTCGCGGACCGGCTCCCCCCCGACGAGCTGGGCGCGCTCTCGTTCGTCGAGCGGCGGACGTACCGGATCGGCTGCAACTGGAAGGTGTTCGCGGACAACTACCTCGACGGCGGCTACCACGTCCCGCACATGCACCGCGAGCTCGCGGGGAAGCTCGACCTCGACGCGTACGCGGTCGAGTCGTTCGAACGGCTGTCGATCCAGTCGACGAGGGGGGGCGGGGACCCGCGCGTCGGCGCCGCGGCGACCTACGCGTTCGTCCATCCGAACCTGATGCTGAACCGGTACGGCCCGTGGCTCGACGTCGACGTCGTCCTCCCGATCGACGCGGAGACGTGCGAGGTCGTGATGGAGTGGTGGATCGATCCGACGGCCCGCGTCGACGACGCCGAGGTCGAGCGGCAGCTCGCCGAGAGCGAACGCGTCCAGCACGAGGACGTCGCGGTCTGCGAGGCGGTGCAGCGGGGACTCCGCTCGATCGCGTTCGACACCGGCCCGTACGCGAGTTCGGAAGCGGCGATGCTCGAGTTCCACCGTGGGCTGGCGGCGGACCTGGAGCGCTGACCGGAGGGGGCGGCGGGTCGATGCTCCGAACGACGCGGGGACGTCTCCGGGGAGGGCGGGGGAGAGGTCGCTGGCGTGAGGGCGGGTATCGCGTTCCTCGTCCGTCGGGGCTCAGTTCTCGCCGCTCAGCTCGCAGTCGAAGCGGTCCGTGTCCGGGATCTCGAGGACCGTCGGCTCGACCTGGATCGAGGCCGAGGTCGTCGACGCGAGCACGTAGTCGACCCGCACCCGATAACGGCCGGGCGGGATCGCGGCGATCCGGAACCGCCCGTCGGCATCCGCATGCGCGCGGAAGCGACCGTCCCGGCCCGTCACGGTCTCGGACGCGAGGTCGATCACGACGTGGCTGCGCGTTGGATCGTCCGGGAGCCGCAGGGTGCCGACCAGCTCGGGTCCCGCCGGCGGGCGGGCGCGAAGATCGATCCGCGCGCGCTGCCCGTCGGCGAGGGTGACGGACGGCGGCGTCACCGTGAGCGGGACCTCGGATGCGCCACGGGAGTTCGCGACGAAGCGATGTTCCCCGGCGGAGAGATCGTCGACGAGGTAGCGGCCGTGCGTGTCACTCACCGAGCGGCGCCGGACGAACGACGGCGTCGCGAGGACGGGAACGACGCGGATCTCGACGTCCGGGAGCGGCGCGCCGTGAGGATCGAGCACGAGCCCTTCGACGCTCGCCGCGGCCGTCAGCGGAAAGACGAGCTTCCTGATCTCGCCCGGCGTCAGAACGATGTCGGAACTCTCGTGACGGGAGTACCCGTCTGCCCAAACCGCGAGCGTGAGCGGCTCGTCCGGAGGCGCGGAGATCCAGAACGACCCGGTCCCGCTCTCACGCGTCTCCGCCATGTGCATGGCTGAGGTCCTCTGCTCCACCTTGAAGTGAGTGATCGGCTCGCCGCCGGGGGCGGACACGACCCGTCCGATCACGCCCGAAGGCCGAGGGAGGACGATCACCACGTCGGTCTCGCCCGCCTCCACGATCGGAGGGCGGCTCGGCGCGTTCCGGTCCCCTCGGCCCGCGTACAAGCGATGGCGCCCGGGCGGCAGGCCGTCGAGTTCGAAGCGACCTCGGAGATCGCTGCTCGTCGTGACGGTGAACCCGCGCCTGACCCTCACGACCGGTTCGGGGAGGTCGTCGTCGAGGCCGTGCGTTTCGGTCCGGATCCATGCACCGGCGAGGGGGCCGCCGTCCTCGTCGACGACGGCGCCGCGGATCGACGCCCCCGCGGAGAGGCGGATCGTCGTGTCTCCGTCCCCCTGCGCGTCGATCATCGCCGGTGCCCGCCCTGGCGCCTCGACGCGGAGTCCGCTCGAGGCCGTCACGTGGCGGAGGACGAAACGCCCGTCGGAACCGCTCCGGGCGACGCGTGTTCCCGAGGAGACGATCGCGTCGGCGATCGGCTCGTCGTCCTCGGCCCGGATCACGAGCCCGGTGACCGCTCGGCTCCCGTCGAGGACGATCGCGCCGAGGTCCCAGGAAGCCGTGTCGGGGGACGTTCGCTCGACTCGCTCCAGACGCGCAAACGCGTCGTGAGAGCACCAGAGCTCGTACTTCGCGTCTCGGAGCAGGCCGTCGATTCGAAACCGACCGTCGGAGTCCGACCGCGCGTTCCCCCGGACGAACGGGTGCGGATCGAAGGAGGGCTCCTCGATGCGGTCGAGCATCACGGAAGCGCCGGTGACCGGCCGACCCTCTCCGTCGATCACGCGTCCCGTCGCGACCGTTTCCGGATGCATCGGAACCTCGACCGCTCCGTCCGGCGTCTCGCCGCGCGGGCGCACGAAGTCGACCCTCCTCTCGACGTGGCCGGGCGCGCGGATCCTCGCCCGATCGGCGGAGAAGCCCGGGCGGCTCCCCGCCCGATGCAGGCCGTCGCCGAGCGGGAGGGCCGGTCCCGGGTCGATCTCCACCCCCGGGACGGCGCGTCCGGTCAGGGCGTTCGTCACCCGGTAGTAGACGGCCCGATCGACTCGCTGCGGAGCAAGCGAGACCGTCCACTCGTCTCGGAGCGTGTCCGGCGAGAGGCCGTGAAACGTGACTCCATGGTACCCGTCGCTCTGGACGGACAGGTTCAGGGTCGGATCGGGGAGCACGACGTCGAATCGCCCGTCCTCGCGGGACTCGACGGGAGGGGCGTCGGGGCCGCTCGGAGCCGCGCTGCGAACGCGGAGGGTCGCGCCCGCGATCGGCTCGCCGGTCTCCCTGTCGACCACGCGTCCGGAGACACGTCTTCCTCGGCCGAGGACGAAGATGATCCGGTCGCCGGGGCGGACGTCTCCACGGATCGCGCCGACGTGCGCGGGGGTCGAGACGAGGATCGCGACGCGCGGCGCCGGAGGCGGTACGACGGAGAACGTACCGTCGTCCGCCGATCGGGTCTCCTCCATCGCGCCGCCGGAGGTCGCCGAGATCGTCGCGTCCCGGATCGGGGACCCGTCCCTGTCGATCACGACGCCCGTGATCGGAGGAGTCCCGGCCACGGGTGTTGGCTCGAGCGATCTCGCGAGCGCGGCGTCCCGAGAGACGGCAGGCGGCGCGAAAGGCGGGAACGGATCGAGGTCCGCTGCTTCGGTGGTCGGCCCGGCGATCGGCTTCGCGCCCGCTTCGGGCGCATCGGCGACGCGTGAGCGGGCGAGGACGACGACGAAGAGGAGGCCGATGCCGGCCAGCACGGCGGCGAATCGCATCGCGGGCCCCCTTTCTCCGGACCCTGCCATGGTAGCAGCCCGGCGACGGGTTGCGGTGGTGCGAGGCGCCGTTCGCCGCTCGTCCTCGCGCCGCTCAGCGGACGAACCGCGTGACCCGGGCCCACCAGGCCCCGAGCTGCCGGCGACGTCGGATGCGTGCCAGCGCGCGGCGGACGGCCCCCGCGTCGGCCGGGCGGCGGCGCGGGTCGCGCGCGAGGCAGCGCCGGACGAGCCGCACCAGCCGGCGGTCCGCGCCGGATCGGTCGAGCCGCTCGAGCGCCCGGTCGCACCGGCCGAGCGCCGCCGTCACCGGCGCCTCGGGATCGGACGGATCGTGCGGGGGCGCGCCGGTCAGGACGTGGCAGAGGGTCGCGCCGAGGTTGAAGACGTCGGTGCGGCGGTCGATCGCGTCGCCGCTCGCCTGCTCCGGCGCCATGTACGCCACGGTCCCGGACGCGCTCCCGCCGCCCCGCGCCGCTTCGCCGACCTCTCGCGCGAGCCCCCAGTCGAGGACGAAGACGTCGCCGTCCCGATCGACGCGCACGTTCGCCGGCTTCAGGTCGCCGTGCACGACGCCGCGACGATGTGCGGACTCCACGACCGCCGCCGCGCGCTCGACCACGTCGACCCCGCCCGCGAACGGAAACGAGGCTCGCTCCAACGTCTCCGCGAGATCCTCTCCGTCGACGAGCGTCATCGTGAACCAAGGCTCCGCGTCGTCACCGGACGACCACGCGTCGACCCGAGGGATGCCGCGATGCGAGAGCGACCGGAGCACCCGCGCCTCCCGCCGCAACACCTCCCGCTGCCGCCGATCGTGGGCCACGTCCCGCTTCAACCGCTTGCGCGCGACCCGCTTCCCCGAACGCCGATCCTCCACTTCCTCCACGACCCCGACGCCCCCTCTCCCGAGCACTCGAGGAGCGTCGCTTCGGATCCCGGCGGCGGCGTCGTGACGGTTCATCGGAGTCGTCTCCGAACGACCCGAAGCAGACGTCGTGCCAAGCGCAGCACCCCCCGAAAAGGCCCCCAGGCGCCGAAGGAGGGGCGGCGAGCGTCGGACCGAGGACGACGGAGGAGAGGGAGAGGGGCGGAGTGTAGAAAGGGAGGAGCAGGGGAGAGCAAGGGAGAGCAAGGGAGAGCAGGGGAGAGGGCGCTGACGCGGAGGATCGGCACGCTCGTCGGGATCCGCAGCGGCCATGGGTCGTCTCCTCGTCCCCCGCCGTGGCGAACGCGCAGAGGTTCCCGAACGCGTTCCGAGCGGCTCTTGCCATGACGCTGACAAGAGGGAGGCGGTACAAGGTTCAGAGGAATCACCGATCGAGATGCACGAGATCATGGAGGAACCGAAGATGTCGCTCGCCGACGCGCTCGTCATGGACCTGGAGGCGGAGGCCGCTCCGACCCGCAAGATGCTCGCCGCGGTGCCGGGCGGGAAGTTCGACTGGCGGCCGCACGAGAGGTCGTGGACGTTGGCCGAGCTCGCCAGCCACATCGCCGAGTCGCCGACGTGGCTGACCTCGATGGGGGAGGACGAGATGGACTTCGCGGCGATGGAGGACTACCGGCCGTTCGTCGCCGGCGATCCGGGGGAGCTGACGAAGGCGTTCGACGACAACCTCGCCGGAGCGCTGGAGTTCGTGCGGGGGAAGGACGACGCCTTCCTCGAGCGGACGTGGACCATGAGGATGGGGGAGAAGGTGCTGATGCAGCAGCCGAAGGCGTCGGTGATCCGTCAGATCGGGATCCACCACCTGATCCACCACCGCGGACAGCTCTCCGTCTACCTCCGTCTCCTCGACGTGCCGCTGCCGCCCGTGTACGGTCCGACGGCGGACCACCCGGACTTCCAGTAGCTCGAACGACCGCGCGGGAGTGGACGATGCGGCGCGCCGACCGGCTGTTCCAGATCGTCCAGCTCCTGCGCGGCGGGCGGGTGCTCACCGCGGCCGCGATCGCGGCCGAGCTCGAGGTCTCCCCGCGGACGATCTACCGCGACGTCGCCGACCTGATCGCGTCGGGGGTCCCGATCGAAGGGGAGGTCGGCGTCGGGTACTGCATGGCCCGGGGGTTCGACCTCCCGCCGCTGATGTTCGACGACGAGGAGATCGGGGCGCTCGTCCTCGGCGCGCGCATGGTGCAGGCGTACGGCGACGACCGGATGGCGCGGCGAGCGCGCAGCGTGCTCGAGAAGATCGAGCTGGTCGTCCCGGAGCGGCGGAAGGGGAGCTTCGAGCGTCCCGAGCTGCACGTCTTCTCGTGGATCGGGCCGGACGCGCGCGCCCACATGGAGGCGCTGCGGCGGGCGATCGACGAGCGGCGCCGGCTCCGGTTCGAGTACCGGGAC
>JBICIB010000702.1:0-6526 GCA_043101415.1 Planctomycetota bacterium JB042
GGGGGCGACCCTGCGCGAGAACCACCCGCACGACCTCGAGATCACCAAGGAAGCGCCGAACTACAGCCACGACTGGTAGGAGCCCGATGTCGGACACGATCGCCATCCTCGATTTCGGGTCGCAGTACACCCAGCTCATCGCGCGCCGCGTCCGCGAGCAGAAGGTGTTCTGCCGGATCTACCCCTGCACCGTCGACCCGGGCGACCTCGCGCTCCTGTCGCCGAAGGGCGTGATCCTCTCCGGCGGGCCGGCGTCCGTGTACGACGAGGGGGCGCCTCCGCTCGACCCGCGCCTCCTCGAGCTCGGCGTGCCGGTCCTCGGCATCTGCTACGGCCTTCAGGCGATCGCCCGCCACCTCGGCGGCGGCGTCGAGCGCGGGGAGATCGGCGGCGAGTACGGGCGCGCGGCGCTCCGCGTCGAGCAGGAGGGGCGGCTGCTCGACGGCGTGGCGCGGACCTCGCGGGTCTGGATGAGCCACGGCGACCAGCTCACCTCGCTCCCGGAGGGGTTCCGCACGCTCGCCTCGTCCGAGTCGTGCCCGTACGCGGCGGTCGCGGACCCCGACCGGCGGATCTACGGGCTCCAGTTCCATCCGGAGGTGACGCACACCGAGCACGGCACGCTGGTGCTCCGGAACTTCCTCGGCGCCATCTGCGGCTGCCGCGGCGACTGGACGATGGAGAGCTTCATCGACTCGGCGACCCGGCAGATCCGCGACACGGTCGGCGAGGAGGGGCGCGTCGTCCTCGGCCTCTCCGGCGGGGTCGACTCGTCGGCCGCGGCGCTCCTCCTCCACGAGGCGATCGGCGACCGGCTCGACGCGATCTTCGTCGACAACGGCCTGCTCCGGAAGGGGGAGCGGGAGGAGGTCGAGCGGACGTTCCGCGAGCGGTTCCAGATCCGGCTGCACGTCGTCGACGCGGCCGAGGAGTTCCTCTCCGACCTCGCGGGCGTCGAGGACCCCGAGGTGAAGCGGAAGCGGATCGGCCATCGGTTCATCGACGTCTTCAGGGGGGAGGCCGAGCGCTGCGAGGGGGCGGAGTTCCTCGCCCAGGGGACGCTCTATCCCGACGTCATCGAGTCGGTCTCCCCGACCGGCGGGCCGTCGGTCACGATCAAGTCGCACCACAACGTCGGCGGCCTCCCGGCCGAACTCGGCTTCGTGCTGGTCGAGCCGTTCCGCGAGCTGTTCAAGGACGAGGTCCGCCGCGTCGGGCAGCTCCTCGGGCTGCCGGAGGTGATCCTGAAGCGCCACCCGTTCCCGGGGCCCGGCCTCGCCGTCCGCGTGCTCGGCGAGGTGACGCGCGAGCGGCTCGACGTCCTGCGGGAGGCGGACGCGATCTTCCGCGAGGAGCTCCGCCGCGCCGGCTGGCACGACAAGACGTCCCAGGCGTTCGTCGTCCTCCTGCCGGTCCGGACGGTCGGGGTCCAGGGGGACGCGCGGACGTACGGCCACGCCTGCGTCGTCCGCGCGGTCACGACCGAGGACTTCATGACCGCCGAGTACGCGCCGCTCCCGCACGACCTCCTCGGTCGCGTGGCGTCGCGGATCACGAACGAGGTCCGCGCGATCAATCGCGTCACGTACGACGTGACGTCGAAGCCGCCCGGGACCATCGAGTGGGAGTAGCGTCCGACCCGAACGCCTGGCGCCGCGCCCTCGTCACGCTCTGCGCGGCGAACTTCCTCACCGCGGTCGGGATGATGGCGTTCCTGCCGTTCTTCCCGCTCTACCTCCGCGAGCTCGGCGTGACCGACCCCGGCGCGGTGACGCTCTGGTCGGGCGTGCTGGTCGGGGCGGCGCCGTTCTCGGCGGCGGTGATGGGCGGGGTGTGGGGGAGCATCGGCGACCAGATCGGCCGGCGGAAGATGGTGCTCCGCGCGCTCCTCGGGATCACCGTCTTCGTCTCGGCGATGGCGGCCGCGCGTTCGCCGTGGGCCCTCCTCCTCCTGCGGTTCGGGCAGGGGACGTTCTCGGGGTTCCTCGCGCCGACGCTCACGCTGGTGTCGGTGCTCGCGCCGCCCGAGCGGCAGGGGCGGGTGAGCGGGACCCTGCAGACGGCGGTCCTCGCCGGGGCGGTCGTCGGTCCGCTCGTCGGCGGGGCGCTGGCGACGCGGGTCGGGTTCGCGGGGACCGCCCTGACCTGCGCCGGGCTGTCGCTCGTCGCCGCCGCGACCGTGCGGATGCTCGTCCCCGAGCCGCCGATCGAGCGCGAGCCGTCGACGGAGCGGTTCGGCCGGCGGATGCTCGGCGTCCTCGGCCGCGCGCGGAGGGAACTCGGCGAGGCGCTCCTCCATCCGGTCCTCCGGCCGCTCTTCCTGATCCTGTTCCTCACGCGGTTCGCGGTGGCGGCCCTGAACCCGACGCTCCTCCTCCACGTCGAGCGGCTCTCCGGCGAGGTCGGCGACGCGGCGGCGCGCCTCGGCTCGATCGTCTTCAGCGCGAACCCGCTGGCGGTGATCCTCGCCCTGCCGCTCTGGGGGAGGCTGGCGGACCGCCGGGACCCGTGGCGGGTGCTCGGGCTCTGCGTCGTCGGGGGGGCGGTCCTCACCGTCGCGCAGGCGGCGGCGCGGACGCCGATCGAACTCGGCGTCCTCCGGTTCCTCGCCGGAGTCTTCCTGGCCGGCGTCTTCCCGGCCGGGTTCGCGCTGGTCGCGGCGGCGTCCGACCCGTCGCGGCGCGGCGGGACGACCGGGCTCGCGTTCTCGGCGCTCGCCTTCGGTCTCGCGCTCGGCCCGTGGATGTGCGCCGTGATCGACGCCTGGCTCGGCTACCGCGTGCTGCTCCTCGTCTGCGGGGCGCTGCTCGGGCTCGCCGCGCTCCGCCTCGTCCTCGTCACCCCGGCGGTCCGCTCGCGCCTGCGGGGGGCGCCGCCGGCGGCCAGCGGTCCATGATCGCCAGCGCGTTCGCCGCCGCTCCCTTCCGGAGCTGATCTCCGCAGACGACGAGCTGGATCCCGGCCGGATCGGTCGAGCGGCGGATCCTCCCCACGAGGACGTCGTCCCGGCCGGCGGCGAGGCGGGGGGTCGGGAACCGCGCGGCGGCCCGGTCGTCGACGAGCGAGACCCCGGGCGCGGCGCCGAGCACCGAGCGGACCTCCTCCTCGGTCGCCGGACGGCGGAGCGTCACGTCGACCGCCTCGGTGTGCGCGCGCTCGACCGGGACCCGCATGCACGTGCAGTCGATCGGCAGGTCCGGCCGCCCGAGGAGGCGGCGGGTCTCGCGGATCACCTTCTCCTCCTCGTCGTTCCGTCCGGTCTCCGGGTCGACCGCGGACTCGTGCGAGAAGACGTTGAACGCGATCGGCTCGGGGAAGACCTCCGGCCGGAGCGGCGCGTCGTCGAGCGCGGCGCGCGTCTGGCGGCGGAGCTCCTCGATCGCCCGCGCGCCCGCGCCCGACACCGCCTGGTAGGTGGCGACGACGATCCGCGCGAGGCCGAACGTCCGCTCGAGCGGGGCGAGCGCGACGCAGAGGAGGGTCGCGGTGCAGTTCGGGCCGGCCACGAGGCGGTCCGCGCCGTCGAGCGCGTCGCCGTTCACCTCGGGGACGACGAGCGGCACGCTCTCGTCCCGGCGGAACGCGGAGGAGAGGTCGATCACCCGGGCGCCGGCCGCGAGCGCGCGCGGGACCTCCCGCCGCGACACGGAGGCGCCGGCGCAGAAGAGGACGAGGTCGTCCGGCGCGAACGGGAAGCCGTCGAGGGCGGACGCGCCCCCCTCGGCCCGGCGGCGGAGCGCGACGATCCGCTCGGGCGGGACGCCGCGCGCGGCGAGGAGCGCCAGCAGTTCGCGGCCGACGGCCCCCGACGACCCGACGACGACGACGCGGCGGGGCGACACGGCGCGGCTCAGCCGCCGGCGCCGCCGAGACGCCGGATCAGGAGCTCGCGCGCGAGCTGCGGGTTCGCCTTCCCTTTCGTCGCCTTCATCACGCCGCCGACCAGCGCGTTCAGGGCGTTCTCGTTCCCGCCGCGGTAGTCCTCGACCACCTTCTCCTGCGCCGCGATCACCTCGTCGACGGTCGTCCCGAGCGCCTCCTCGTCGGAGACCTGGGCGAGTCCGAGCCTCTCGACGACCTCGGCCGGCGCCGCGTCGGTCGCGTCGAGCTCGGCGATCACCTTCCGGGCCGCCTGCCGCGAGATCGTCCCGTCGTCGACCAGCCGGACGGCCTCGACCAGCCGCTCGGGCGTCAGGCGGAGCCCGGCGATCGACACGCCCTGGTCGTTGGCGAGGGCGAGGACGACGCCGGTGACCGCGTTCGCGACCCCCTTCGCGTCCCCTCCCTCCGGGAGCGCGGCGACGCAGGCGTCGAACCACTCCGCCGCGTCGCGGTCGGCGCACAGCACGTCGGCGGTCGCCTCGGGGAGCCCGAGCGACTCGACGTACCGGGCGCGCTTCACGTCCGGCATCTCCGGCAGCGCGGCGCGGATCGCCTCGACCCACTCCTCGTCGAGCGCGAACTCGGGGAGGTCGGGGTCGGGGAAGTAGCGGTAGTCCTCCGCCTCCTCCTTCGAGCGGAGCGTCTCGGTCCGCTCCTCGTCCTCGCGCCAGGTCCGCGTCTCCTGGACCACCTCCCCGCCCTCCTCGACGACCGCGATCTGCCGCTCGACCTCGTACGCGAGGGCGCGCTCGACGTTCCGGAACGAGTTCAGGTTCTTGATCTCGGTGCGGGTGCCGAGCCCGGTCGCGCCGACCGGGCGGATCGAGACGTTCGCGTCGCACCGCAGCGACCCCTTCTCCATGTCGCACTCCGACACGCGCGCGTACCGGAGGCGCCGCTTCAGCTCGGTCAGGTAGAGGTGGGCCTCCTGCGGGGTCCGGAGGTCGGGGAACGAGACGATCTCGAGCAGCGGGATGCCGGCGCGGTTCAGGTCGACCAGCGAGGATCGGTCGCCGTCCGGGTGCATCGTCTTGCCGGCGTCCTCCTCGAGGTGGGCGCGGGCGATCCGGACGACGCGCTCCCCGCCGTCCTCTCCGACGAACCGGAGGGAGCCCTCGCCGTTCACCGGGCGCTCGAGCTGGGAGATCTGGTACCCCTTCGGGAGGTCGGGGTAGAAGTAGTTCTTCCGGTCGAACTTCGTCCGCGGCGCGATCGCGCAGCCGAGCGCGAGGCCGGCCCGGACCGCCAGCTCGAGCGCGAGCGCGTTCAGGACCGGGAGCGCGCCGGGCTGGCCGGTGCAGACCGAGCAGACGTTCGTGTTCGCGTCGGCGCCGTAGACGTTCAGGCAGCCGCAGAACAGCTTGGTCCGGGTCGCGAGCTGGACGTGGACCTCGAGTCCGACGACGCTCTCGAAGGCGCCGCTCACGCGTCGCCCCCGTCCGCGGCGGCCTCGGCCGCGAGCGGGGCGAGGTCGCCGAACCGCCCCGAGAGCTGCTCGAACGCCGACGCGCACGAGAGGACCTCGGCGTCGGCGCGCGGCGGGCCGAGGATCTGGAGGCCGACCGGGAGCCCCTCGGCGGTCCGCCCGCACGGGACCGACGCCGCGGGGAGGCCGGCGAGCGAGGCGGGGACGGTGAGGGCGTCGCACCGGTACATCGTGACCGGGTCGGAGAGGTTCTGACCGAGCGGGAACGCGGCGAGCGGCGAGGTCCCGCCGATCATCAGGTCGACCCGCTCGAACGCCGCCGCGAACGCCCGCTGCACCAGGCGGCGGACCTTGCAGGCGCGCTCGTAGTACGCGTCCTTGTGGCCGGCCCGGAGGGCGAAGGTGCCGAGCAGGATGCGCCGCCGGACCTCCTCGCCGAACCGGGCGCCGCGGGTCCGGGCGTACGTCCCGGCGAGGTCGGCCGCCTCCTCGCGGGGGCCGTACCGCATGCCGTCGAACCGGGCGAGGTTCGCCGACGCCTCGGCCGTCGCCACCAGGTAGTACGTCGGGATGCCGACCCGGGTCAGGAAGTCGAGGTCGTCGAGCCGGACGATCCGCGCGCCGGCGTCCCGGAGCTGGCGGACCGCGCCGCGCAGGCGGTCCTTCACCCCGGCGTCCCGGATCTTCTCCAGGCAGTCCTCGTGCACCCCGAGCCGGAGCCCGTCGACGCTCCGCGACAGGAGGGACGCGTAGTCCGGCGGTTCGAACGCGGCGGAGGTCGAGTCGTGCGGGTCGTGCCCGGCGAGCGCCGACGCGAGGTGCGCGACGTCGAGGACCGACGCCCCGAACGGCCCGATCTGGTCGAGCGAGGAGGCGAACGCCACCAGCCCGCGCCGGGAGACCGCGCCGTAGGTCGGCTTGAAGCCGACGACCCCGCAGAGGGACGCCGGCTGGCGGATCGACCCGCCGGTGTCCGTGCCGAGCGCCAGCGGGACGACGCCCGCCGCGACCGCCGCCGCCGAGCCCCCGGACGAACCGCCGGGGACGCGGGTCGGGTCGTGCGGGTTCCGGGTCGGCTTGAACGCCGAGTTCTCGGTCGACGAGCCCATGCCGAACTCGTCGCAGTTCGTCTTCCCGATCAGGACCGCCCCCTCGGCGAGGAGCCGCTCGACGACGTGCGCGTCGTAGGGCGGGAGGTACCCCTCGAGCATCCGCGAG
>JBICIB010000703.1:0-7213 GCA_043101415.1 Planctomycetota bacterium JB042
ACGAGCTGCTCGTGGTCCACGGGCCGTCGTACGAGGCGGGGTTCGGCGCGCGGCTCGGCCGGGCGGGGGACGTCGACGGAGACGGGGTGCCGGACCTCGTTGTCGGGGCGCCTCACCACGCGGAGAGCGGGGTCGACGCGGGGAGCGTCGCGGTCGTGTCGGGCGCGGACGGCGCGACCCGGTTCCGGGTGCTCGGCGACGCGGCCGGGGATCGGCTCGGGCGGGAGGTGGCGGGCGCGGGCGACGTCGACGGGGACGGCGTGCCGGACCTGGTCGTCGCGAAGCTCCCGTCCGCGGCGGCGCCGGGGTTCGCGCGGGTCCTCTCGGGCGGTCGGCCCGAGGTGCGGGTCGGGCGGACGATGGTCGGCGCGCTCGCCGCGCAGCCGGTCGCGCCGGACGTGGACGAGGTCCACCTCCACGCCGTCTTCGGGACGAAGCTGAAGATCCGCGCGACGACGCTCTCGGGCGACCTCGCGCCGCGGGTGCGGGTGTTCGGGCCGGCGGGCGAGACGCTCGGGACGCTCGACTTCGCGGGGGGCGGGAAGAAGACGAAGTCGCTGAAGCTCGAGACGACCGGGCTCCACCGGCTGCGCGTCGAGGGGCGGACGGTGGGCGGCGCGCCGACGACGGGGACGTACCGCGTCGAGACGGACGCGAAGTTCCGGAAGAAGTCCGGCGCGTTCACGGCGAAGCGGAGCGGGAAGCCGGGCGAGTGGATGAGCGTGAAGTTCCACGCGCTCCCCGGCGCGGTCCTCGACGCGCGGGTCGTCCCGAAGCAGGGGTTCGCGGTCGCCGCGCCGCCGGCGGTGCGGCTCCGCGCTCCCGGCGGGGCGCTCCTCGCGGCGGGACCGGTCCTCGTCTTCGACGACGGAGACGTCCTCCTCGCCGGCGTCCCGCTCCCGGAGGTCGGCGAGTACCGGATCGAGGTCCAGGCGGCGCCGGAGGGGAAGAGCAAGATGAAGGTGAAGGTCGACCTCGCGCAGCCGACCGGCGACGGCGAGTACGCGGTCCCGTGACGCGCGACCGTGGCTGGAGCCGCAGAGGCACGATCGGAGGGATCGTGGTCGGCGGCGTCGTCTTCCTCGGCGTGCTCTGGTGGGGGGCGGAGTCTGCGCTGGACAAGTTCAACGAGGTCAAAGGGCCCCCCTTGCCCCCGCCCGCGCCGTTCGATCGAGACTTCTGGCTCGAGAACCGATCCGAGCCGCGGGTCGCGATGGCCCTCGGTCTGGTCGCGCAGAAGCGGCTCCTCGGCCTCGACGCGAAGGCGGTCGTCGCGCTGCTCGGTCCGGCGGACGACGACAGCATGGACTTCGGGTGGACGTACGTCCTGGTCGACGGGCGTCGGGGCGGCATGCCGAGCCCGGAGCTCCGGATCGACTTCCTCGACGGGGTCGTGATCGGCTTCCGCTACGACGACGTCCCCGGGTTCGCCTCTCCCCAGGATCGGGAGTGCGGGCGTCGATCTTGGGAAGAGCAGGACGAGTGAGGCGCGCTCACGGCGCCTCGTGGCACCCGCGCCCGGGGTACGGCGGCTCGCGCGGCGGCGGGCGGCCGGCGCATTCGCCCGGATCCCGCGGTCACGCTACGATGACGCGGTCGTCCGAGGGGCCCGGCGCGCGTGGGTGCGGCGCGGCGGGACCGATCCCAGGGAGCTTCGCATGTCCACGTCCGTCCGTCCGCTCGCCGGTCTCGTCTCGATCGCCCTGCTCGTCGGCTGCGCCGCGCCGGTCGACCACCTCGCGTCGCACGCGCCGAAGGCCCAGCTCTTCGAGGGGCTCGGCGCGCGGTCGGTGCCGATCACGACCTCGTCCGCCGAGGCGCAGCGGTACTTCGACCAGGGCGTCACCTGGATGTACGCGTTCAATCACGACGAGGCGATTCGGTCGTTCGCGAAGGCGGCGGAGATCGACCCGGACTGTGCGATGGCGTGGTGGGGCGTCGCGGTCTGCGAGGGGCCGAACTACAACGACCCGGTGATGACGGACGAGCGGTGCGCGGCGGCGTGGAGCGCGCTGGAGCGGGCGCGGGCGCGGATCGGGAACACGACGCCGAGGGAGCGGGCGCTGATCGAGGCGCTCGAGGCGCGGTACGAGGCGCCGGGACTGGTCGATCGGATCACCCCGTGGCCGGACGAGCGCGCGCGGCTCGACCGGGCGTACGCCGACGCGATGGCGACCGTCTGGGCCGACCACCCGGACGACTCGCTGGTCGGGACGCTCTACGCCGAGGCGCTGATGGTCCTCACCCCGTGGAAGCTCTACTCCCTGGAGAAGGTCCCCGCGGAGGACACGCCGACGATCCTCGCGACCCTCGAGCGCGTGATGGAGCTCGATCCGGGGAACCCCGGCGCGAACCACCTCTACATCCACGCGATCGAGCCGAGCGCCGATCCGGGGCAGGCGCTCGACGCGGCGGCGCGGCTCTCCGATCAGGTCCCGGGGGCGGGACACCTGAACCACATGCCGTCGCACATCTACGTGCAGACCGGGCACTGGGACGAGTCGGTGAGGCAGAACGCGAGGGCGATGGAGGCGGACGCCCTCTACCGCGAGCGTTCTCCGGACCAGGGGATCCAGCACATGTACATGGCGCACAACGCGCACATGCTCGCGTTCTCCGCGATGATGGCCGGCCGCGAGGCGGAGGCGCTCGCGGCCGCGCGTTCGATCGAGGAGAACATCCCCGACGAGGTGCAGGAGCAGGTCGCCGGCTACCTCGACCCGTGGATGGGCGCGGTCTACGACGTGCAGAAGCGGTTCGGGCGCTGGGACGACCTCCTCGCCGAGCCGGCGCCGCCCGCGTTCTTCCCGATCACGACCGCGGTCTGGCGCGCGCACCGCGCGATCGCGTACGCCGCGAAGAAGGAGATCGAGGCGGCCGAGCGCGAGTACGCGGAGTTCCGCTCGGCGATGGAGGCGATCCCCGACGACAGCGTCTTCGGCGACGACCCGACCCACGCGATCCTCGACGTCAGCGACCACTTCGTCGCCGGCGAGATCGCGCTGCAGCAGGGGGAGTGGGACGCCGCGATCGAGCACCTCGAACGCGCGGTCGAGGCGGAGGACCTCCTCTCGTACGGCGAGCCTCCGCAATGGCTGCAGCCGACGCGTCACACGCTCGGCGCGGTCTACCTGAAGGCGGGACGGCCGGCGGAGGCGGAGCGCGTCTACCGGGCGGACCTCGCCGAGTGGCGGCACAACGGCTGGTCGCTCTACGGGCTCTACCGCGCGCTCGAGGAGCAGGGGAAGACCGCGGAGGCGGAGGAGGTGCGCCGGGCGCACCTCGAGGCGTGGGCGAAGGCGGACGCGCCGCTGCTGACGAGCTGCAAGTGCATCCCGAGGACGTGAGACGAATCGAGGAGATCCGGAGGTGAGTCGAGTGAGGATCTGGAGCGCGACGGTCGTCTGTCTGGTGCTCGGCGCGGGCGCGCGCGCCGCGGAGGAGGCGTACCTGAAGCCCCCCTCGGTCTCCGGGCCTGGCGGGAGGTTCGGTGTCGCGGTCGCGGTCTCCGGCGACACGGCCGTCGTCGGGGAGCTGGGCGAGGACGGCGTCGCGCAGAACTCCGGAGCGGCCCACGTCTTCGTGCGGAGCGGCGGCGCTTGGGCGCACCAGGCGACGTTGAAGGCGTCGAACGCGGGATTCGACGACCAGTTCGGCACGGCGGTCTCGATCTCGGGCGACACGATCGTCGTCGGCGCGCCCCGCGAGCGGAGCGCGGGGCACCCGCTCGACGACACGGCGGTGCACGCCGGGGCGGCGTACGTCTTCGTGCGGAGCGGCACCACCTGGTCGGAGCAGGCGTACCTGAAGGCGTCGAACGCCGAGGGGGGCGACAGGTTCGGGAACGCGGTGGCGATCTCCGGCGACACGATCGTCGTCGGCGCGTGGACGGAGCGCAGCAACGCCACCGGGGTGAACGGGAACGCGCTCGACAACTCGTTCGGCTACGCCGGGGCGGCGTACGTCTTCGCGCGGAGCGGCTCGAACTGGACCGAGCAGGCGTACCTGAAGGCGTCGAACACCGGCACCAACGACCACTTCGGCTGGTCCGTCGCCGTGGACGGAGACCTCGCCGTCGTCGGAGCGGTGAAGGAGTCGAGCGCGTCCGCGGGCGTCGACGGGAACCAGGCCGACGACTCGCTGTTCGCCGCCGGCGCCGCGTACGTCTTCGAGCGGAGCGGGACGACGTGGGCCCAGGCCGCGTACCTGAAGGCGTCGAATGCGGGTTTCGACGATCAGTTCGGCTGGTCGGTGGCGGTCTCCGGCGAGACGGTGGTCGTCGGGGCGCCGATGGAGCGGAGCCAGGCGATCGAGGTCGACGGCGAGCAGGACGACGACACGGGCGGGGACCGCGGCGCCGCGTACGTCTTCGAGCGGTCCGGCGGAAGCTGGGGTCAGACGGCGTACCTCAAGCCGACGACCCAGTCGAACAACCTCTTCGGCCAGTCGGTCGCGGTCGACGGCGGGACCGTGCTCGTCGGCGCGATCACCGACTCGACCGACGCGTCGTGGTCCGGGGCGGCGTACGTCTTCGTCGACGCCCCGTCGGGATGGGCGGGGCAGGCGTACCTCTGGCCGGTCGCCGGTGACGCCGACGACCAGTTCGGGACGTCGGTCGCCCTCTCCGGCGACACGGCCGTGGTCGGCGCGCCGAACGAGGACAGCGCCGCGACCGGCGTCGGCGGGGACCAGACCGACGACTCCCTCTCGTTCGCGGGCGCGGCGTGGGTCCACTCGGTCGGCCAGCCGTGGATCGGGCTCGGCCACGCGAAGGGGGGCGTCTGCTGGGTTCCGCTGCTGACCGTCGACGCGACCCTGACGCCCGGGAGCGCGGGCTCGCTCACGCTCCTCGACGTCTGCGGGTTCGCCCCGGCGGCGCTCTTCGTGGGGCTCTCCGCCGGGTACGTGAGCGGGCTCGGCGGCACGCTCGTGCCGTCCCCTCTCGCGGCGCAGCTCTATCTGACGGTGCCGGCCTCCGGCACCGTCCACCTGCCGTTCGTCGGGCCCCCCGTCGTCCCCCCGGGGACGAAGGTCTACGTCCAGTTCGGGATCCACGACGCCGCGGTCGTGACCGGCACCCCGGACGGCGTCGCGTTCTCGAACGCGGTGGAGCTGACGGCGCAGCCCTGACGGCCGGCCGCGGGCGGGGGGAACCCTCCTCCGCCCGCGATCTGTTACGGTCGAGCCGTTCGGAGGCGCCCCACCCTCCGGGCGGGAGAAGAGGTGGAAGATGTCTCCGAAGCGCGCTCGGCCGCTCGTCGTCACGTTGGCGGCGTTCCTCTCCGTCGATGCACTCGGCCAGGATCCGTTCGCGGACGGACCGGCCTGGACCCGGAACGGCAGCCAGCCGGACGAACGCCTCGGGAACGGCGTCGGGACGGCGGGGGACGTGAACGGCGACGGCTACTCCGACCTGCTGGTCGGATCGCCGCGCTTCGACGCCGGCTTCGTCGAGGACGTGGGTCGCGTCGATCTCTTCCTCGGCGGTCCGTCCGGGCTCGCCGAAGAGCCGGCGTGGAGCTTCGTCGGCCACGAGGAGGAGGGGGAGCTCGGGTACGCGGTCTCGGCGGCCGGGGACGTGAACGGCGACGGGTTCGGCGACTTCCTCGTCGGCGCGCGCCACGTCGACGACGCGAAGACCGACGCCGGCGCCGTGCTCGTCTTCCACGGTTCGGCCTCGGGGCCCGGCGCGGTCGCGGATCGCGTGCTGCTCGGCCTCGCGAAGGACGACGCGTTCGGCTCCGCGGCGGCGTTCGCGGGGGACGTGAACGGGGACGGCTTCTCGGACGTGATCGTCGGCGCGCCCGGCCCGAAGGACGGTCCCGCCGGCGGCCACGCCTACCTCTTCGTCGGTTCGCCGTCCGGCGTCGATCCCGCGTTCGTCTGGCGGGGGACGGTCCCCGAGGCCGGGGCGCTGTTCGGGCAGGCGGTCCAGACGGCGGGGGACGTCGACGCCGACGGGTTCGCCGACTTCCTCGTCGCGGCGCCGCGCTTCGACGCGGGGGCGGTCGACGCGGGGCGGGTGTTCGTGCACCGCGGCGGCGCGTCGCCGACCGAGCCGGCGAGCCGGACCCTCGACGGGCCGGAGGCCTCCGCCCGGTTCGGGCGCGCCGTCGCGCCGGCCGGGGACATGAGCGGGGACGGCTTCGCCGACGTCGCGATCGGCGCCCCGTACCACGACGGGCAGGGGATGGTCGACAGCGGTCGCGTCACGGTGCACCTCGGGTCGCCCGCCGGCCTGAGCCCGTCGGCGGCGTTCACCGACGTCACGAAGAAGGCGGGGGCGCGGCTCGGGTTCGCGCTCGCGCCGGCGGGCGACCTCGACGGGGACGGCCTCGCCGACCTGCTCGCCGGCGCGCCGAGCCTCGTCGACCACGGGTTCGTGCTGGCGTACGCCGGCGCCCTCGGGGGACCGAAGATGCCCGCGAAGGCGGCGCCGTGGAAGGTCCACGGCGCGCAGGACGAGGACGACTTCGGGGCCGCGGTCGCGACGGCGGGGGACGTCGACGGGGACGGGCTGAGCGACGTCGTCCTCGGCGCGCGCGGGCACGGAGACGAGCACGGGCGGGCGGAGCTGTATCTCGGTCGCGTGGGGGACCCGCTCTCGGGACAGGTGGTCGTCGGCGAGTACAGCTCGATCGGCCGCGACGTGGCGGTCATCGGCGACGTCGACGGGGACGGGGACGAGGAGCTCGCCACCTCGGCCTACCCCGGCGGGCCGGCGGTCTGGGTCTTCCACGGAGGCGACGAGCCGATCTCGCTCCCGGCCGACTGGAGCGTCGAGTCGTCGTACCTCGCCGCCGTCGACGGCGCGGGGGACGTCGACGGCGACGGCTACGCCGACTTCGTGATCGGTCGGCCCGAGCCGAGTCACGACGAGCTCCCCGGCTCGGTCGAGGTCTACCGCGGCTCCCCGGACGGGCTCGAGGCGGAGCCCGCCTGGACGTTCGAAGGGGCCGAGCCCGACGAGGAGTTCGGGAACGACGTCGCCGGGGTCGGCGACGTGAACGCCGACGGGTACGCGGACGTCGTCGTCGGCGCCTGGCAGGCGGGGGACGACGTCGGACGGGCCGTGCTCCTGCTCGGCTCCCCGGGCGGGCTCCTTCCGGAGCCGGTTTGGGAGGTCGTCGGCCAGCAGGCGGGGATGAGGCTCGGCTCGGCGGTCGCCGGCGCCGGCGACGTGAACGGCGACGGCTTCGACGACGTGCTGGTC
>JBICIB010000704.1:0-2518 GCA_043101415.1 Planctomycetota bacterium JB042
CCGGCGGCGTCGACGCCGGCCGCGCCGCCGGCGATCGACGTGTAGAGCCGATGCGCCGCGGCGCCGCCGTCGAGGCGGAGGCCGACCGCGCCGTCGCCCGCCGCGAGGCAGCCGGTCGGGCCGACGATGCCGTGGCCGCCGTCGCCGCCGGTGACCGAGGTCCCGGCGAGGAGGAGCCGCCCGCCGACGACGTCGATCGCGACCGCGCCGTCCTCGGCCGGCGTCGGCGCGAACGGGAACGGGTTCGCGTCGAAGCCGCGGCCGCCGCGCACCTCGCACGAGTAGAGCGAGACGTCGGAGTTCTCCGCGCGGACGCCGCGTCCGGCGAGGACGCCGACCCCTTCGTTCCCTCGGATCTCCGTTCGGGTGATCACGACGCGGGCGGAGCCTCGGACGAACACCGAGGGCGAGTTCTGGGACGCGGCGCCGGCGATCCGGACCGAGCAGTCCTCGACCAGGACGGCCGCCGCGCACTGATCGATCTCGAGCGCCGTCGCTCCGCCGCCGATCGCGTTCGGCGCCTCGATCTCCAGCCCGCGCAGGAGGACGCGCGACGTCGCCGGGACGCCCTGGACGAAGACGTGCCGCAGCGTGGGCCGCGCCCCGGTCGCGCCGACGTCGCCGACGAGCGCCACGCCCTTCGTGACGGTGGCGGTCGCGTACGCCCCCGGCTTCACCAGGATCGTGTCCCCGTCCCCCGCCTGGAGGAGCGCGTTCGGGATCGAGTCGCCGTCGATCCCCGGGCTCGCCTGTTCCACCACGAACACCTTCCCGGCCCCGTGGGCGAGGGTCGCCGCGACGAGGAGGAACGACAGGGCGGTCAGCGGACGGAGGGTGCTTCGCATGGGACGCTCTCCCGGGGAAGGGGATGGGTTCGGCGCGTGCGAGGGTACCCCGGACGGTCTCTGCCCGCTTCGACCATCCGGGCCGTGGTCCGTCCCGTCGGGCCGCTTCCACCCTCGAACGAGCGCTCCTATCGATCGCCCTCTCCTACCATCCCCGCCACCGTCCGCGCCGCGTCCTCCGGCGCCAGCGCGGTGTCGGCGACGCCCGAGACGACCTTCGTCGCGTCGTGGTCGATCTTCCCCGGCTTCGCCCAGACGTAGGTCGGCGCGGTGGTGACGTAGACCGAGAACGCATGGTGGCCGGAGCCGGGGCGCTCGCCGATGACGTGGACGATCGTGCGGCGGAGCTCGTCGGTCGCGCGGCCGAACAGGAGTTCGCCGATCCGGTAGCCGGCGCGGACGCGGCCGCCGCGGAGGACGAGCGTCTCGTCGGCGACGGGGACGCCGCCCTCGGCGAGCGCGGCGCGGAGCGCGGCGAGGAACGGGACGGCGTGTCCCTCGTCCTGGATCGCGCGCGCGTTCAGGCCGTCGCTCGCCACGACCTGCACGGCGGGGGGCGTCGGGCGCGCGTCGCGGAGGCGCTCGACGGTCCGGGTCGACGCGGCGGAGAGGCGCTCGCCGGCGGGGGGGCGTCGGACGTAGTCGTCGCGATCGGTCGTCTCGGTCGCGAGCGGCACGGCGCCGTCGATCGCGGCGATCCATTCGTCGTCGAGGGTCGCGTGGAGCGACTCCTTCGCGTCGTGGTAGAGGGCCCGGATCCGGCGGTCGAGCGCGGGTGCCAGGTCCCACGGCTTCGCGCCGTGGCCGCGGGCGATCGGGACGCCGCGCGCCTCGACCGCGGCGATCGCGCGCTCCCCCTCGGCGCGGAGCTCGGTCTCCGGCCGGTCGTCCCCCTTCTCGCGTCGGTAGCGGACCCAGACGTGCAGCGGGTCGCCGAACCGCTCGGTCGGCCGGTCGTCCGCGTCGACCACGCCGAGGCGGCGGAAGAACGCGGCCATCCGGTCGTCGACGCGGAGCCCGTGCTCCGTCCGGAGGCGCACGTGGTCCTGGAACGACGTGGTCAGGTAGCTGAGCATCGGGTCGTTCCGCGTCGGCAGCGCCATCAGGTACGCGGGACGGGCGGGCACGACGCGGTCGAGGCACTCGTCGAGGTCGTCGAGCGACACCTTCATGTGGAGCGTCGAACAGACGTCGAGCCCGATCGTCAGCCCGTGCAGCTTCCCCATGACGAGGTCCTCGAGGCAGCAGCGGACGAGCTGGTCCTTCTCCTCGAACACCTCCGGGCCGATGAACCCGGCGACGTCGTTGACGTGCAGCCACGGCCCGTCGCCGTCCGGCCGCACCTCGGCGACCCGCCGCGCGAGCGCCCGTGCGAAGCCGTACTTCCGCGCCTCGTGCAGGACCATGTCGAATCCGTGGCCGTGCCCGTTCGTGAAGTCGGCCCCCTGTCCGGTCTCGAGGTAGAGGCCGAACCGCCCCGTCCGCGCCGCGGCGTGACGGAGCATCTTGTCGGTCGAGAGGTCGAAGGTCCGGTTCGCCGAGTCGGTGCCGGCGAGCGACTGGAACCAGAGGCGCGTCGACCCCGGATCGCGTCGCTCGACCTCGGCCTGGACGTCGACGTGCGCGAGGACGCAGTGGGGGAGGACGTCGGTCAGCCCGAACGTGTCGACGAG
>JBICIB010000705.1:0-8367 GCA_043101415.1 Planctomycetota bacterium JB042
CCACGACGTACAGGAGCTGGCGGTAGTGAGGGAGACGGAGCAGGAACGACTCCAGGATCTTCTCCAGGCGCTCCCTCCACGTCTCGGTCGAGGAGACCCCGAGCTCGTCGTAGCCGCCGGCCCGCAGGCTCCGGATGAGCCCCTGGATCGGCGGCGTCGACGCGATCACCTGGGCATCGTCCCCGAGCTCGCGGTAGGCCTGCTCGACCAGCGGAACGAGCAGCTTCGCCCGCTGGCCGAGGTCGTTCTGGGCGCGCGTCAGCGCCAGCGTGGTCGTCCGCTGGTAGTAGAGGACCCCGACCGCGAGCGAGCTGAGGCAGGCGGCCAGGGTCACCAGCGCGATGACCCGGAATCGCATGCTCCGGAGCACCGACCCGCGTCCGGGAGCGGCGCGGGGGGATTCGATCGTCGCCGACGACGATTCACCGCCGTCGATTCCAGTGCGCTCTCCTGCCACGTCCTTCTCTCCGGCGAAGCGTCCCGACGTTCCTCGACCGGGTCATCGGACGATGGAGCCGGTGAGCCGAAGTCCGACGGGGCCGATCCGACCCTCCCGCTCCCGATCCCGGCCGGCGTGTCGCACTCCCGCAACCGAATCGGTCGGACGACCGCGCCCTGGCCCCCTCCCGATCTCGATGTTGGACGTCAGCGCTCGGTCGGCTCGAGCCGGACCTCCACGTCCGCGGCCCCCCCCTCGCGGAGCGTCACCGCCGCTTCGCCGACGAACGTCCCTCCCTCGACGTCCGCGGCGACGCTCACGACGTGCTCGCCGGCGGCGAGACGGTCGACGCGGAACCTCCCCCCCTCGGCGAGCACCGCGCGAGCGGGCCCGGCGGCCGGGTCGCGAGGGGAGACCGACACCGGGACGAACCTCGGGAGCGCGCGGTCGCAGTCCACCGTCCCGGTCAGGACGGCGGTCCCGGTCGCCTCGAGGACGACGCGGGCCGTCTCCCCGTCGACGACGGTCACCCGCTTCGTGAGCGCGGAGAACTTCACGCCGGCGCGCTCGACCACGAACGCGACGAACCGTTCTCCCCCCGGGACGTCCTCGACGGCGAAGCGGCCGCCGGCGTCGGTGGTCGCCTCGGTCCGCCAGAGGGCGCCGGCGTGGAACCCGCTCACCGCGATCGTCGCTCCGGCGACTCCGGGCGCCTCCCCCTCGATCCGACCGAACGGGCCGAGCGCGATCCTCCGGTCGACGAACGGAGCGTCGGCCGCAACCTCGAACGGCCCGTGGAGGTGCGCCGGCTCGCCCTCGACCGTGACGTGGAGGGTCGTCGCCCCGCCGGGCACGGGGAGGACGAACCTCCCGTCGTCGTCCGTCGTCGCCACGGGACGCGCGTCGGGCGACGCGTAGAAGCGGGCGACCGCCCGGCCGTCGTCGCGGCGGACCGTCGCGCCGGCGACCGGCAGCCCGGTGCCGGCGCGGACGACCTGTCCCCGCACCTCGACCGGCGGGAAGAGACGGTGCGTCACCGGATGCGCCGCCGGGTCGGCGGTGACGACGACGCGATCGACGGTCGCCGGCGCGTATCCCGGCGCGATCGCCTCGACCCCGATGAGCGCGCCGACCTCGAACCGTGTCGTCCCCGTGTCCCAGCGGCCGTCGTCCGCCTCGAAGCGGAACCCCTCCTGGACCCAGCCGCCGGGGAGGAAGCCGAGGCGCTTCTCCCCCGCGCGGAGCGTCGGCGCGACCAGCCGGAGGCGGAACGAGGGGATCGGCCGGCCGGTCCGGCCGTCGAGGACGACGCCGGCGAGCCCTCCCGCCCGGCGAAGCGTCCAGACGTGGTGCTCGACGTCGACCGGAGCGAGCGGCCGCTCGAAGAGCGTCGTGTGCCCGGCCGCCTCGACGGTGACCGTCAGGTCGCCCGCCGGCAGCCCGTCGATCCGGACCCGGCCGTCCTCGTCCGCCCGCCCGCTCCCCACGCTCGCGCCGCGCTCGCGGACGAACACCGAGGCGCCCGCGAGCGGCACGCCGCGCTCGTCGACGACGCGCCCGCCGACGAAGTGGCCGGCGCCGAGCACGATCTCGACCTCCGCCCCGTCCGGCCCGACGCCGTCGTGGCCGCGCTGGTCCGGCGCGTGCCCCGGGCTGCGGGTCAGCAGCCGCAGCGGGCCGCTCGCGACGAGGAGTTCGAACCGCCCCGTCGCGTCGGTCGCGGCGGAGAACCACTCGTGCCCCTCCGTCTCCTGGGCCGACACCCGCGCGCCGTGGACGGGACGTCCTTCCTCGCCGAGCACCCGCCCGGCGAGCCTCCTCCCGCGCTCGAGCGTGAGGGCGCACTCCAGCCGCCCTCCGTCGTCCGGTCGGAACGACTCGGACTCGACGAGGTGGCCGACCGCCTCCGCCTCGAGGAAGTGGAACGCGTGGTTCGGGTCGAGGCCGCCGAGCTCGAACCGGCCGTCGGCGCCGGTCGTCGCGACGCAGGGCGCGTTCAGGATCGAGCGGACGCGCGCGCCCGCGACCGGGCGGCCGTCCTCGTCCCGCACGACGCCGCGGGCGCGGAGCTCGCGGACGAGCGTCACGTCGACCGGGAGCGACTCGCCGGCGCCGGGGAAGCGGAACGTCTCCTCCCGGCCGGCGAACCCGTCGGCGTTCACGAGGATCGACGCGGTCCCGACGTCCGACGGCACCGCGATCGCGTAGCGCCCCGCCGCGTCGGCGCGCGCCTCGACGCCGTGCGACGAGACGACCGCGTCCCCGATCGGCCCCCCCGCCTCGTCGCGGACGACGCCGGTCACCCGGCCGTCGCGCGGGCGGACCTCCAGCTCGATCGCGGGGGGAGGGGCGCCGGCGAGGACGTACTCGAACCGCCGCGCGGCGTGGTGCTCCCCGGTCGCCTCGACCTCGACGGTGACGGCGCCGTCCGGTCGTTCGAGCGGCCACGCGAAGCGGCCGTCGCCGGCGGTCGAGACGACCGTCGCGGCGACGGTCACGCGCGCGAACTCGGACGTCGTGCTCGACACGAGCCCTCGATGCAGGCGGAGGCGCACCTCCACGCCGTCGACCGGCGCACCGTCCGGCGTCACCGCGCGGCCGCGGACCGGCCACGCGGCCTCGGTCGCCGTCCCGACCCGGGTGGTCCCTTCGGGGACGACCGCCGCGACGTCGATCGGACGCAGGTCGGCGGCCCCGACCGCCGGGACGGCCGCCGCCGTCCGCTCCGTCGAGGTCCGCTCGGGGGAGCGTCGGGCGCGTTCCCCGTCTCCGCGCAGGGAGAGCCCGACCCCGACCACCACCGCCGCCGCCGCGACGGACGAAAGGACCTTGCCGTTCATGAGCCATGCTCCCGCGGTGAATCCGATCCCGGCCGCCGCCGCCTCCGCCGCGCCGATCCCCGCCGTCGGGGCGAGCGCCCACGCGAACGCCCGCCGCGACGCGGCGGTCCCGTCGTCGAGCCGGACCCGCAGCCGTTCCAGGCCGCGGCGGAGCCAGGTCCGGACCGTCGCCTCGGGGACGCCGCGGCGCGCCGCGAACTCCTTCACGGGGACGTCGTCGACGTACCGGGCGAGGATCGCCTCCCGGTACGGCGAATCGAGCGCCCCGACCGCGTCGAGGACCCGCCGCAGGAGTTCGATCCGCGCCGCCGCGTCGCCCGCCGGCTCGCCGCCCTCCGGCACCGCCGCCGCCCGCTCCCGGCGCTCCCGCCGCGCGCCGTCGCGGTGCGTCCGCTTCGCGAGGTGACGCACCACGCCCGCGAGCCACGCCCGCGGCGCGCGGATCGACTCCGCCGGCCGCTGGAGCGCCGCGAGCCACGCCTGCTGCACCACGTCCTGCGCGTCCGCCGGGTCGAACAGCAGCGCCCGCGCCAGCCGCCGCAGCGACGCCGCATGCTCCAGCCCATCGAGATCGCGGAGGGTCTCTTCGTCGGCCATCGGAGGAGGGTGCCCGCGGGAGCGCGGGACGATTCACGATTCTGGAGATTCCGTCTCCTCCGCACGAGGTCGGAGGTGCCGTTGCCCGTCGGACCGATGCTCCGCCATGGTCTCCAGAGGATCGACTCCGATCGTCGCTCGGCTCCGTCCTCCGGTCGTCGGATGCTCGAAGATCCGGCGCGATGGACTTCGCGACGATGTCCTCCTCACCCCTCGAACCCGCCCCACTCGCGCGCCACCTCGCGGTCGACGCCGGCGTCGACCAGGAGCGGCAGGAGGTGGTCCGCGTCCATGCGGTCGGCGGCGTCGCAGAGGAGGCGGGCGTAGGGGCGGACGGGGGCGCCGCGCTCGATCAGGCGGCGCGTCAGCGGTTCGTGCCCGCCGGCGACGGCGTGGTGGAGCGGGGTGACGCGCCAGACCGAGTCGTCCGCCTGCTCCTCCCGCACGCGCGTCGGATCGCGGTCGAGGTGCGCCTCCACGGCGTCCTCGAGGCCGAGGAAGCAGGCGGAGTAGAGGTCGATCCGCGTCCCGGCGGCGAGGAGGCGGTCCGCGAGGGCGGTCCGGCGGCGGCGGACCGCGAGGACGTACGGCGTGGTCAGCACCACGATCTCCGACCGGATCCTCCCCGGGACGTTCGGGTCGGCGCCCCGCTCGAGGAGGAGGTCGACGAGCTCCTCGCGGCCGCCGCGGACCGCCTCCCAGAGGAAGGTCCGGTTGTGGCCGCCGCTCTTCGCGAGGAGGAGCGTCGGGTCGGCGCGGAGGTGCGCCTCGACCGCGGCCCGGTCGCCGCGGCGCGCGTCCTTCAGCATCCGATCCATGCCGCCCCGCCCGCTGTGCGGCTGCGGCCTCACCTCGTCGCCCCAGTCCATGGCGTCTCCCGGCCCGCGCCCGCGCGCGGCTACGCCGTCGCGGACGCCTCCTCCGCGCGTCCCTCGCCCTCGGCCACGACCTTCGCCGGGAAGACGACGGTGGCGACGACCTCGATCTGTTCCTTGTCGCCCGGGACCTCGCCGTAGCTGAGCTGGTACCGCCCCTTCAGGAGCTCGCGCGTGACGCGGCTGGCGAGCCAGGTCCCGATGCCGCGGAGACCGCGGTTCTCGCCCTCCTCGACGATCGCGGCGAACGCCGCGTTCGTCCGGCCCCGGTGGACGTCCTGCGCGATCCCCATCGCCTCCTTCAGGGCCGCCTCGCGCTTCTCGCGCATCACGTGGTTGACGACCGACACCGAGACCTCTCCCGCGTCGCGATCGAGCCGGACGCTCACCCGCTCGACGCCGCGTCCCCACCGGATCGAGTTCGAGAGCGAGTTCGACAGGACCGCGGTGATCCCGACCTCCGTGCCGCAGTTCACGACGATCCGCGTCGGGCCGCAGTTCGCGTCGATCCTCGGCCACTTCTTCCGCCCGACGAGGAGCATGCCGCGCCGCACCGCCGTCTCCACCGTGGCGAGGAGTTCGACCTCTTCCGGCCGGTGACCGACGACGGTCTGCGGCTGCGCGAACTGGTACCAGAGCGCGAGCTGCTCCTTGATCACCTCGGCGCGCTCCTTCGCCACCCCGAGCCGCTCGTCCCCCTCGTACCCCTCGTCGTCGAGCGAGTCGGCAAGGAGGTTCGCGACGTGGACGAGGTCGTGGATCGGACCGACGCCGGCGGTCGCCCACTGATAGAACGTCCCCTTCTCGGCGACCTGCTCGATCGAGAAGATCGAGAGCGAGAGCGTGTCGGCGATGTAGGTGAGGTTCTCGACCCGCAGCGGGGTGAGGGAGAAGATCGTCCCGACCTTGGTGAGGATCAGGAGCCCCCGCACCTGCTTCTCGCCCGGGTCCTCCCGGCTCACCTGCCAGAGGGGGAAGACGAGGTCCTCGCTCAGGCCGCCGTCGGAGGAGCCCTCCGGGAGCTCCCGGCGGAGCGGGCCGGTCCGTTCGAGCGTCGTCAGCGTCCTCTGCACCCGCGGGCCGTCCTTGGTCGACGTCAGGCGGAACGCGGCGACGCGGCGCTCCCGATCGCCCTCGCCCCACCGCTGGATCGAGACCATCCGGATCGCGGGGTCGTCCCGGAGGAACGCCCGGATCGGCTCGAGCGGCGCGAACGGCGCGTCCTCCGCGCCGGCGCCCCTCCAGATCTGCATCGGCATGGCCCGCTGGTCCCGGAACTCGACGAACGCGACGCTCGACGCCTTCAGGAACCGCTCGAGGAGCTGGATCCGGCCCCGCACGGCCTCCCGGATCGGCGTGAACGGCTTCGTGTTCAGGCTGCGGAGCACCTCGCGCACGTCGAGGATGTCCGCCTGCGCCCGGTGCGCGAACAGGTTGGCGAGCAGGCGTTCGATCTGCGGGAGGAGGCGCCACAGGAACGCCCCGGACCGATCGGAGAACCCCGCGGACCCGGACTCGACGTTCATCACGCAGAGGAGCCGCTCTCCCGCGAAGAGCGGGACGGTCACCGAGAACCCGTCGTGGCGGGCCATCAGGTGGCGGCACCGCCACTCCTCCGACGCGTCCGCCACCGAGTCGAGGACCACGCTCCGCTTGGTGCGAGCCACGTACCGGACGAGCCCCGCGCCCGGGTTCCGGGCGATGATCGTCTTCAGCTCGTCGGCGTCCGACTCGGGGTACGAGTGGACGAGCACCGGGTCCTCCGCCTCCTCGGAGGTCGACGACCAGGCCCGGCAGAAGTAGTACGAGATCGTCGACTTCGACGGGAGCCAGCACGACTCGACGAGGAAGCGCGAGAGGGAGTGGAACGTCCGGTCGACGTGCCGCCGCAGCTCGCGCATCGGCGCGTTGAAGACGCAGCTCTGCGCGAACTCGCTCGCGATCCGGTCGAGCCGACGCTGCTTCCGGGCGAGGTGCCGCGGCCGGAGGAGCATCCGCAGCTCCTCGAGCTTGCGGATGCTCGCCCCGTGCTCCTCCAGGCACCTCCGCGCCTCCTCGGCGACCGCCTGCAGCTCCGCGGACGACCTCGCCGTCCGGAAGCTCAGGAAGACCTCGAGCATCGGCGGCAGACGGAGGAGCGTGCGCGACCGGCGCCGGACGTCGCTGAGCCGGACCGACAGGCGGACGACCGAGCGGACGTGGTGGTGGACCGAGAAGCTGCTGCGCCCGAACGGGTGATCCGCGCCGTCGACGTCCGGGAGGACGAGCGTCGGCTCGTCGTCGGTCGCCGAGAAGAGCTCCATCGACTGCGGCTTCAGCGGCCCGCGCATGAACGGCTCGTACGCGGGGTCGACGCCGACCTTCCCGATCAGGACGTAGCTGCTCCGCGCGGACGGCCAGCTCGGGTCCGACAGGTACGCCGTGAGGACGTCGCATTCGGCGGTCCGCCGCACCTCCGTCAGGAAGCCGTCGAGACCGGTCCTCGAGTCGGTCACGGCGCGGCGCCGCTCGCGCCCCGGGAGGCGACCCCTTCGGCCGCGAGCGCGTCGAAGATGCGCCGCGCGAGCTCCGCCACGTCGCCCAGCGGCCAGAGCCAGTCCGAGCCGATGCCGAGCCGGCCGAGCTCGGCGCCGACCTCCCTCCCGACCATTCCTCCGCCCCCGAACACGGCCGAGTAGACGGCGACGCACCGGATGCCGCGGGGCGGCGAGGCCCGCGGGACGTAGCCGTGGAAGTGGCCGTCCGCCCGGAGGCGTCGCAGGAGGTTCATCCCGGAGCTCAGGAGGGCGTTCGCGTCGACGTCGTCCTCGAGCAGGTCCGCCACGATCCAGTCGTACCAGTCCGCGCCGTCGCGGAGGCGGTCGAACAGGGCGTCGTGGCTCTCCTTGAGGTCGAACGGCTCGATGCGGGCGCCGCCGTACTCCTTCGCGACGCGCCGGAACTTGCTCACCTGCAGTTCGAGGGTGTCCTCTCGGTCCTGCACGATCAGGATGCGCGGGGGCTCGATCGAGGTCATGGGGCTCTTCCTTCCTTGCACCGGGAGGAGCCGGTCCGCGGATCCGCAGTCCGGCCCACCGGTCCCTCTTCGGGGCGGGAGGATAGCAGCTCCGGCCGATCTCGTCAGCCGTCGGCTCGGGGCGCGGCCGGATCGTGGCCCGATCGGCCGGGTGCCGCTCTCGCCTCCCCGCCCACCGTGTTCGCTACGCTGTCGCCGTGGAACCGAAGAACCGGAACCTCGTCTACTTCGTGCTCGCGGTCTTCGCGATCGTCCTCCTGAACGACTGGTGGTTCCGCCAGTCGTCCGTCGCCACCCTCCCGTACAGCGAGTTCCGCGTCCTCCTGAAGGACGGGAAGCTGAAGGACCTCGAGGTCTCCGCCGACGAGGTCCGCGGCGCGTACGTCGAGCCCGTGGACGGGAAGGCGAGGTTCGTCACCGCGCGGGTCGAGGAGGAGCTCGCGGCGGAGCTCGACGAGCGGGGCGTGACGTACGAGGGCCGGCCGGACGACTCGGCTTTCCTCGCGCTCCTCGGGTGGGTCCTCCCCCTCGTCCTGTTCGTCGGGATCTGGCTCTTCCTCATGCGCCGGATGACGAAGGGGCCCGAGCTCCTGTCGGTCG
>JBICIB010000706.1:0-8680 GCA_043101415.1 Planctomycetota bacterium JB042
CCCGCGCAGACCGTCAGCCGTTCGGCGAGCCGCGCGGAGAGCCACGACTCCATGCCGCGGCTCGGGACGACGACGGTCTCGAGCGCGAACGGGTCGCCGACCGGTTCGCGGAGCCGGTCCGCGAGCGCGTCGACCAGGCGTTCGACGCGGTTGCTCCGCCAGACCCCCAGCACTCCGTCGCGCGAGACGATCTTCCGTTCTCCCCGTCTTGGTCCGCGGCCGCACCGTCGGCGGCGATCGTAGCGGCCCCCGGTTCAGAAGTGCCGCGAGAAGCCGTCCGAGCGGACGAGGAAGCCGACCGACTGGGGGTTCTTCTGTCCGGTGACGACGACTCGCACGACGTGCCAGTCGACGGCGGCGAACGCCTGCGACCAGACCGGCGCCGTCTCGATCACGGTCGGCGCGTAGAGGTCGACCGTCGCCGCCAGGGCGCCGTCCACGAAGACGTCGGCGCGCCCCGACTGCCCGTCCCGCCGCGCGTGCCAGACGATGCGGTCGCCGAGGAACTCGAACTCGATCGCGTCGCCCGCCGCGGCGGACTGCGTCACCTGCGAGCCGTACGCCTGGTCGGCGCCGCCGCCGGCATTCGACCAGCTCCCCTCGTAGAAGACGGTCGGGTGCTTGTCGTCGACGCGGACGTAGCCGTCCAGCCGCGTCCAGGTCGCCCCGGCGTCGCCGCTCCGCCACGTCCAGTCGTGGGTCGTCACGAAGACCGTCCGGTCGGTCGCGAACCCCGGCGACACGCGCACGACGCGCTTGGCGTCGACCGGGAGGCCCGCGTTCCGGGGCCGCCAGCTCGCGCCGTCGTCGGTCGTGACGTACAGGCCGTCGAGCAGGCTGACCACGAAGATCGTGCGGTCGTTCGCGTAGTCCGGAGAGAAGGCGAGGCTCTCGATCGTGTCGCCGTCCCCCGACGGCATCCCCGGGATCGGCGCCCACGAGGCGCCGCGGTCGGTCGACCGGAAGAGGCCGTGCTTCACCGTGCCCGCCACGAGGACGCCGTCGTTCGCGAAGTCGGGGGAGAGCCGGAGCGCGCGGACGTTCCGCCCCGCCATCGGACCGGAGACGTCGTTCCAGGTCGCGCCGTCGTCGTCGCTCCGGAGGACGCCGCCGAACTGGGGCGTGGCGTAGATCGTCGGCGGAGAGGGGAAGCTCGGGTCGTAGCGGAGATGGTTGATCCGGACCGAGGGGAGGGTCGGGATCGGCGTCCAGGTCGACCCGGCGTCGGTCGACCGGAAGGAGCCGTACCCGGCCGCGTTCAGGAGGACGGTCCGGTCGGTCGCGAACTGCGGCGAGATCGCGATCGACCGCGTCACGTCCGTGTTGCCGAGCACCTTCGTCCAGCTCTGCCCGCGGTCGGTCGACCGCCAGGTCCCGGTGTAGCCGTAGAAGATGGTGCCGTCGGTCGGATAGGCCGGCGAGAGCTCGAGCGCGCCGCACCAGAGGCTGAAGACGCCGTGGCCGAGCGGATCCCAGAGCGCGGCGGCGTCGTCGTATCGGAACGGCCCCCCGCCGTAGTTGCCCGCCAGGACCTCGCCGTCGGCGACGAAGCCGGGGGAGAGCGTGAGGAACCGGTTGATCCGCTGGTGGTAGAGGTCGCACTGACGCCACGTCTCGCCCTGGTCGACCGATCGGAACAGCCCTTCGTGGCCGCCGACGAACACCTCGCCGTCGACCGAGTACGCCGGGCTCGGGTCGAGCGTGAAGTAGTGCGAGTCGGTCTGCGTGGCGAGCATCTCGAACCCGTCGGAGTACTCGGTCCAGGCGCCGAACGCGTGGTCGGCGCGGAAGCACGCGGCCGCCTCGGAGACGGCGAAGAACGTCCCGTCGTCGGCGATCGCGACCCGGTTGACGAGCGGGTCGGTGAGGCCGGCGGCCATCTTGGCGAACGACGCGCCGCCGTCGACGGACGCGAAGACGCCGGTCTGCGTCGAGTCGCCGAACGACACCGCGAGGGTGAGGTCGGTCGCGAACGCCGGGGAGATCGCGAGGCTCTTCACCGACCGCCGAAAGTCGCGGACCGCGACCCAGGTCTTCCCGCCGTCGACCGAGCGGTAGAGGATCTCGCTCGCGGCGAAGACGACGCTCGGAGAACCGGCGAACTCGACGACGCGGAACTCCTCGTCCGGCAGCCCGGGCGCGGCCTTCGACCAGGTCTGCCCCGCGTCGACCGACCGGTAGAGGCCGACGCGGGTCGCCGCGTGGAGCGTCGAGTCGTTCGCGAAGTCCGGCGAGGCCGACACCTGGAACACCTCGGCCGACCGGAGCCCGACGTTCGTCGCGCTCCAGGTCAGCCCCGCGTCGACGCTCTTGAAGACCCCGCCCTTCTCGGTCGCCGCGAAGACCGTCTGGTCGTTCGTGAAGTCGGGCGAGAACTCGAGCCCGGTCACGCGCTGCTCGGCCGCCTCCGCGCCGACCTCGAGCCAGCTCCGTCCGGAGTCGGTCGAGCGCGCGATGAAGTGGTGCTCGGTGAGCTGGATCGCCGCGAGGACCGTGCCGTCCTGCGCGTACGCCGGCGAGAGCGCGACCGCGTGCACCACGTCGTGCGGCGCGTGGGCGCGGGACGGCGCGGGGAGGCCGAGCGCGAGGGCGGCGGCGAGCGCCGCGGCGACGCGGGACGGGGGACGGCTCATCGTTCTCCTCCTTCACCTCCCCGCCGGGGGGAGGTCCGATTCATTCGACGCGCAACTCGAGGCCGTTCGAACTCGAGAACCCGAGGGCCCCGCCGGGATCGAGCACGAACGCCTGCAGCGACGCGCGCGTCCCGAGCGGCGTCCCGACCGGGACCGGCGCCGGCAGCACGACCGACCCGCCCGCCGGGCCGACACCGGCGAGGGGGAACGGTCCGATCGGCGCGAGGACCGGCTCGACGACGAGGACGCACCCCTCTCCGAGCGGCGTCGCGGCCGGGTCGGCGCCGACGAACAGCCACGCCGACGCGCCGCCGAGCCCGCCCGCCACGTCGAGCGAGAACGGCGCCCCGACCGTCGGGGTTCCGACGCAGCCGAGGGTCGGTTCGACGTCGCCGGTCCCCGGACACCCCGCGCCGTACGCGTCGGCCGGCGCCTCGAGGTCGACGACGGTCAGCGCCCCGTCGTTCCGGTTGCAGACGAACAGCCTCCCGTCGGCCGCCGCGACCATCTCGCCGAACGGCGGGCTCCAGGCGAGCCCGCCGGCCAGCAACGACTTCGACTTCTCGACGTGCGCCAGGTCCGGCGCCGCCTGCTGGACGTTCCCCGCCGCCGGCCCGACGACCTTGCCGGCCGCGACGAACACGTCGACCACGTTGGAATCGAGCGCGGCGAGCGGCGCCCCCGTCGTCCCGTCGAACGCGAGGAGCTCGTCGGAACGCGCCACGAGGAGCGCGCCCGCGAGCTCGGCGAGCCCGGTCGCGCACTGGCCGTGGACGTCGATCTCGAACAGCCGCTGCGCCGCCCCGGCGACGTCGTACACCGCGACGTGCGGACCCGTGGCGGAGCAGCTCGGCGCGTCGAGCCCGACCGACAACGCGGCCATCCGCGCGCCGCCCGCGAAGAAGACGAGCCGCTGCGGGACGTGGTGCAGGTCGGTGATCGTCTGGACGACCTGTCCCGACGTCCGGTCGACGATCAGCACCCGATCGTCGAACGGATGCACCACGAACAGGCGGACGCCGTCGGGGTGCGCGTGGAGCCCGTCGCCGTACGTCACGATCGGGAAGGTCGACGGCAGCGGGACGGAGGAGAACGCCCCCCCCGCGAGCGGCCGGTGATGGACGGCGTCCCGTGCCGCGGAGAGCACCCAGAGCTCGCCGCCGGCGACCGCCAGGTCGATCGGATCGACCGGCGTCGCGATCGTCCCGACGATCGACTCGCCCCCGAACGTCTGCACGTCGACGACCGACACGAGCTTCGAGCCGAGGTGGTTCGTGACGTAGAGGTTCGTCCCGTCGAGCGCCGCGGCGCCCGGCGCGACGAACCCCGGCACGTGCCAGACGTTCGGCGTCGCCGCGACCTTCGCCGCCCCCCGTCGCGGGATCGCCTCCACGTCGTGGACCGGGACCCAGACCGAGGGATCTCCGGGCGTCGGGACGAATCGAGGCGCGTCGTCCGCCGCGCCGGACCGCCCGCAGAGGACCAGGAGGAGCCCAGCGGCGACGAGCGCGCGCGGGACGTCGTCCCGGCTGCGAGGCGCGGTGGTCATCTTTTTCCCTCGTTCCCGCTCCGACCGCCGGCACGGTCGTGAGGCTTGCGTCGACGCTCCCTATGCTATGGGGAATCTCTGAAACATGTCAATCCGCCACCACGACCCCGGGATCCCGTACCGATGACCGACCGTTTCACGCTCCCCGACCTCCCCTGGGCCGCCGACGCGCTCGAGCCGCACATCTCGGCCAACACCCTCGGCTTCCATCACGGGAAGCATCACGCCGCGTACGTGAAGAACCTGAACGGCCTGGTCGACGGGACCGACCTGAAGGAGCTGTCGCTCGAGGAGATCATGCGGAAGACCTCCGGCGACGACTCCAAGAAGGGGGTCTTCAACAACGCCGCGCAGATCTGGAACCACACCTTCTATTGGCGCAGCATGAAGCCGGGCGGCGGCGGCGCTCCGACCGGCGCGATCGCGTCGAAGATCGACGAGGCGTTCGGCGGCTACGACGCGTTCAAGGCGGCCTTCCACAAGGCCGCGGCGACGCTGTTCGGCTCGGGCTGGGCCTGGCTCTGCGAGGCGGGCGGGAAGCTCGAGATCGTGCAGACGAAGGACGCCGACTCCCCGATCTGCCACGGCAAGAAGCCGCTGATCACCATCGACGTCTGGGAGCACGCGTACTACCTCGACTACCAGAACCGCCGCCCCGACTACGCGACCACCTGGCTCGACTCCCTCGTCAACTGGGAGTACGCCCAGGAGAACCTCGAGCGCGCCGACGTGACGGTCTGACGGCGACGAGGTCCCGGGGCCCTTCCATCGACGAGGGCGGGAGCCGGCGCCGCGCCGGCCCCCGCCCTCTTTCCGTCTCCTCGCCTCCCCTCGCCGGGGGAGATCTGGAGTATCCTGGGCGCCCAAGGGTCCGCGACCTTCGGCTCCACGCGGACCGGGAGACCCCACCATGATTCGACTTCGTTCGTCGTCCGCTCTCTGTCTGTTCGCGCTCGTCGCGCCGGCGCCGGTCGCCGTCGCGCAGCTCCCGCTCACGCTCGCCTCGAAGTTCGTCGACAATCAGGCCGGCGGCAACGGGAACATCGGCGTCACGCAGGACGAGATCGCCGGCAACTTCTACGTCATCGACTTCTCGAACACGAACACGGTGCACGAGTTCGACTCCACCGGGACGTTCCTGACCGAGTTCCCGACCTCCGGCTGCTCGCCGTCCGCGCCGTCCCCGAACGACATCGTCTGGGATCCTTCGAGCGACTCGCTCTGGATCGTCGACAACAACAACGACGTCGTCCTCGAGATCAGCCGGACCGGCGCCTGCATCGGGGGCTTCTCGCTCCCGTCGCTCGGCAACCCGACCGGGATCACCATCGACCGGGCGACGCAGACGCTCTACGTCTCCGACACGTCGCAGGTCGTCGAGGTCGACAAGACCGGGAACGTCCTGGGCGGCGGATTCCCGTTCACGCCGCCGAGCGGCTCGACGTTCCTCTCCGGGATCACGTTCGTCCCGAGCCTCGGCAACTTCCTGATCACGCAGTCGAGCGGCTCGTCGATCTTCGAGGTCTCGCCGACCGGCACGCTCGTGTCGACCACCGATCTGACGTCGTTCGGCGTCGGCAACACGCAGGGGATCCACTTCAACCACGCGCAGGGAACCCTCCTCGTGGTCGACAACACGCTCTCGACGACGTTCATCTTCGACGGACTCGGCTGCGCGCTCCCGTACGGCGACGGCTGCGTCGGGTCGGGCGGCTTCGTCCCGAGCCTCGAGGTCGCCGGCTGCGCCGACCTCGGCGCGACCATCTCGGTGTCGCTCTCCCAGGCGCTCGGAGGGACCACGTCCGCGCTGCTCGTCGGCCTCGCGCCGACCGCGGTCCCGGTCGGCGCCGGCTGCGACCTCCTCGTCGCGCCGCCGTCGTTCGCGATCACGATCCCGCTCGGCGGCAGCGGCCCGGGCGCCGGCGCGTTCACCCTCCCCGGCGTCATCCCGCTGACCTCCCCCCTCGTCGACGTCTACCTGCAGACGTTCGTGCTCGATCCCGGCGTCCCGCTCGGACTCTCCGCCACGAACGGCGTGAAGATGCCGATCACGCCGTGAGAGCATGAGGAGGGAAGGCGACGAGAGGCGGGGGCTTTCGCCCCCGCCTCTCTTGTCACGCCCGGCCCCTCCCTTCGACGCCTTCTTTCCCCGATTCCTCGGAGCTCCTTCCGTGACCCTCCCGCGACCGCCCTCCGTGCTCTGCCTGCTCGCCCTCGTCCTGCCGCTGCCGACCGCCGCCGCGCAGCTCCCGCTCACGCTCTCCTGGTCGTTCACCGACCATCAGGCGGGCGGCAACGGGGCCACCGGCGTCACGCAGGACGAGATCAGCGGCCACATCTACGTCATCGACTTCTCCGACGCGAACCCGGTGCACGAGTTCGACGAGGCGGGGACGTTCCTGGCCAAGTTCCCGACCGTCGGCTGCACCCCTTCCGCCCCGTCGCCGAACGACGGCGTCTGGGACCCGCAGAACGGATCGATCTGGATGGCCGAGAACAGCGGCGACGTCGTCGTCGAGATGAGCCAGACCGGCGCCTGCCTCGGAGGGTTCGCGACCCCCGGCCTGACGAACGCGTCCGGGATCACCCTCGATCGGGCGACGCAGACCCTGTTCGTGGCGGAGACCGGCACCGTCACGCAGTACGACAAGGCCGGGAACGTGCTCGGAGGCGGGTTCTCGTTCTCGCCGCCGACCGGCTTCAACTCCCTGTCGGGGATCACCTCCGCCCCGCCCCTCGGGAACTTCCTCATCACGCAGACGCTCGGGACGTCGATCTTCGAGGTCTCGCCGACCGGGGCGCTCGTGTCGATCACCGACCTGGCGCCGTTCGGGGTCGTCAGCACGATGGGGATCCACTACAACCACACCGAGGGGACTCTCCTCGTGGTCGACAACCTGCTCTCGACCACGTTCGTCTTCGAAGGGCTCGGCTGCGCCGTCCCGACCGGCTCCGGGTGCGCCGGTTCGGGCGGCTTCGTGCCGACCCTCGACGTCAACGGCTGCGCCCACCGCGGCGCCACCGTCTCGGTCACGCTCTCCAACGCGCTCGGCGGCGCCTCGTCCGTGCTCGTCGCGGGGCTCGTTCCGACCTCGGCCTCGATCGGATTCGGCTGCGACCTCCTGGTCGCGCCGCCTTCGTTCGCGATCCCCGTCCCGTTGGGCGGCTCGGGACCGGGCGCCGGCGCGTTCACCCTCCCCGGCACCATCCCGCTGACGTCCCCCCTCGTCGACGTCCATCTGCAGGCGTTCGTGGCCGATCCCGGCGTCCCGCTCGGGATCGCCGCGACGAACGGCCTGAGACTCCCGATCACGCCGTGAGCAGGAGGGAAGGAGGGAAAGGAACGAGAGGACGACGCGCCCGGCCGGAGCTCCGCCGCCTTCGATCCGCCCCGGCGAACGCGCCGCCCGATCCCCCACCCGCCTCCTTCCCGCTCCGCGCGAGCGCCCTCTCGTTCCTCTCCATCCTCTCGTTCCTCTCCTTCCTTCCCTCTCTCAGTCGATCGTGAAGTCCATCGCGTTCGTGTTCGCGAACCCCTGCGTCGTCAGCGGGTCCGAGACGAACGCCTGGGCGGCGAACGTCCCCGAGCCGTGGTCGGGATCGATCACCTCGTCGAACGTCGTCTCGCCGGCGGCGTCGAGGACGAAGACGAGGACCGGCTTCAGGAGCGGGGAGACCCGCAGGAAGCAGCCGTTCTCCATCGGGATCTCGGCCGGCCCGGCGCCGAACAGGACGACGCCGAACTCGCCGGGGATGCCGCCGGCGACGGTCATGAGGACGCGGTTCGCCTGCTCGGGGCACCCCTCGACGGTGAGCGACGGGACCGTCCCCGACGCGCCGGGGCACCCGTCGCCGAACCCCTCGGCGAGGCCGTCGCAGCCGGCGAAGACCCGAACCGTCCCGGTGTCGATCGCGACCCCGTCCTCGAACGGCGCCCCGACCACCTGATCGGCGAACCCGTCCCCGTCGACGTCGCCCGCGCCGCTCACCGCCTGCCCGCACCCGTCCGCCGGCCCCGAGCCGGAGAGCATGGGGAGCAGGTTCCCGTCGAGGCCGGAGTAGACGCCGGCGGTGCCGAGGCCGTTCGCCAGCGGCGCGCCGACCACGACGTCCGCGTGCCCGTCGTCGTTCGCGTCGCCAGCGTCGCTCACGGCGAACCCGAACTGGTCGAAGAAGTTCGCGCCGCTCCACTCCCGGACGACCGCCCCCGTCGCGCCGGAGAAGACCCGCACCTTCCCCGTCCCGAGCGCGAACGGCGCGCCGACCACGACGTCCGCCACGCCGTCGGCGTCGACGTCCCCCGCGCCGCTGACCGAGGTGCCGAACTCGTCGAAGAAGTCGTCGCCGGCGAAGACGTACAGCTCGGCCCCGTCCGCGCCGGAGTAGACCCGCGCGCTGCCGGTCAGCGCGAGCACCGGCGCGTCGAGCCGGGCGCCGACCACCAGGTCTCCCTACCCGTCGAGGTTCACGTCCCCGTCGGCGCGGTCGGCGCCGCGGG
>JBICIB010000707.1:0-7115 GCA_043101415.1 Planctomycetota bacterium JB042
TTCGCGTTCGAGGAGGGCCTGAAGCACGAGGACCCGGGGGGCCGCGCCCAGTGCGCGTGGCGGCTCGGCGAGATGGGGCGGGTCGCGGCGATCCCGGTCCTCTTCTGGCGGCTGCGGTACGAGGTCGACAACACGGTCCGGCTCTGGATGGTCGACGCCCTGTCGCGGCTCGGCACCGACGCCCAGGTCGACGTCCTGATCGAGCTCCTCGACGACGGGCGGACGGCCGAGGGCGCGGCGGAGATCGCGCTGCGCCTCGCGCGGGCCGCGGGCGAGGAGGTGGCGGACGATCCGAGCTGGGACGACGTGAAGGAGCTGGTCGGGAGGATCCGGGACCGGTGGCGGGAGACCGGGCTCCCCGCCGGGCGCGACCCGATCGTGCTCGACCCGGAGCTCGAGGCCCGGCTCGCCGGCTGCGTCGCCGATCTGACCGAGTATCAGCTCCGCCTCGTCGACTACGCCCGCACGGCGCTGACCGGCGTCGGGGCGCTCCCCCTCCCGCTCCTCCGCCGCTCGCTCGCGGCGGAGGAGTTCTACCTCCGGTTCCACTCGATCGAGGTGGTCCGCGACATCGGTCACCCGGCGGCGGCGCTGGGGGACGCGCTCCTCCCGCTGCTCGACGATCCGCCCTGTCGGGTCGTCGCGATGGAGGCGCTCGGGGAGTTCGGCTACGCGCCGGCGGAGGCGCCGCTTCGGGCCGCGCTGACCGACCCGGACCCGGAGGTGCGGGTGGCGGCGGCGGGCGCGCTCGGCCCGCTCGGGGCCGCCGGGGCGGTCGAGGACCTCCGCCGGATCCTGACCGACGAGGGGGCCGACCTCGACCTGCGGGTCCGGGCCGCGTTCAGCCTCGCGCTCCTCGAGGGGGGCGGGGACGGCCTGCTGTTCCTCGCCGAACGTCGACGGGCGGAGGACTATCACGCCCCGACGCTCGACGAACTCCTCGAGCGGGTCCGGAGCGCCGTCGACGGGGTCTGATCGGCTCTCGGGGTGTTCACCCCCGGGCGCCGAAGTCGACGGAGTTCGGTCCTCGTCCGGTCGGTTCTCAGGATGCCCCCCTCCGGATCCGAAGAGACGGGTGTTCGTCGTGCCGGCCGCGGAGGGGCGGGCCCTGATGCTGTCCTGGTTCCAACGCCCGAAGGCGGTGGACGGCGGAGAGACCGCCGCCCCCGAGGCCTCGCCGCCCGAGCCCGGCGCGGTCCGGCCGGACATGTTGGACGAGTTCCCCGAGCCGCTCGACGGGATCGGGAACTTCGACCTGCCGCGCGGGGACGACTTCGAGTTCGAGCCGGGGGAGGAGGCGCTCCTCGCGGAGGTCGCGGCCGCCGTGGCGAAGGGGGAGTTCGACCTCCCGCTCATCCCGGCGACGCACCTCTCCCTCCTCGACCTGACGTCCGATCCGGACGCCGATGTCGGCAAGATGGACCGCCTGATCTCGACCGACGTCGCGTTGACCGCCGCGCTCCTGAAGACGGCGAACTCGGTCCTGTACGCCGGGACGCGGCGGGCGGAGACGGTGCGCGGGGCGGTGCTGCGCGTCGGGCTGCGCGGGCTGCGATCGGTCCTCCTGTCGCTCTCGGTCCGGTCGGTGCTCTTCAAGACGAACGAGCTCGCGCCGCTGGCCGAGGAGGTCTGGCGGCAGTCGCAGTCGGTGGCGACGAACGCGCGCGCGCTCGCGGTCCCGCTCGGCCTCGACCCCGAGCGGTACTCCGTGCTCGGGCTGCTCCACGACATCGGGAAGGTGCCGCTGCTCGACATCCTGCGGCGGCTCGCGCCTCGGGACCGGGATCTCCGGGCGCCGTTCATCGGGCTCGTGTTCGACCGGTACCACGAGGAGGTCGGCGGGAAGCTGGCGGCGGCCTGGAACCTCCCCGAGGAGATCGTCTCGGTCGCCGGCTGCCACCACGACTTCGCGCGGAACGAGACCCACCGCCGGAGCGCGGCGCTCGTCCACCTCGCGCACGCGCAGGACCTCTTCCTCAGCTCGGGGCGGCCGAGCGAGTACGCGGCGCTGGCGACGAGCGCGGCGATGGCGGAGCTCGGCCTCGCGGCGCCGATGCGGACCGGCCTGCTCGACGCGGTCCGGAACGCGTACGTCCAGCGGCTGCGCGACGCCGCCGTCGCCTGAGCGCGGTCACTCCCCCCCCGGCGACGCGCCCTCCGCGCCGCCCTTCTCCTTCTCCTTCTCCTCCTTCTCGTCGTCCTCGCCCTTCTCCTCGGCCTCGCGCGCGCGGACGCCCTCGTTCGGTCGGTCGCTGAGATAGCCGAGCTGCGCGAGCTGCTCCCGGATCTCGGGGTTCTCGTCCGTGAGGCGGGGGACGGTGAAGTCGAAGCCTTCGTCGTACGCCCAGAGGCGATCGAGGTACTCCGCGAGCACCTCCGGGTGCTTCGCGCCGACGATGCGCGTCTCGTGCGGGTCGGCTTCGAGGTGGTAGAGGCGCGGCGGGTCGGCCGGGTCCCGGAACCGGTTCGCGACGACCTTCCACTTCGAGTCCTGGATCGACACGTAGAAGTTGTTCTCGCAGAACGCGACGTCGTCCTCCTTCGGGCGCTTCCCGTCGATCCAGGGGACGAGCGACTCGCCGTCGACGTCCTTCGGCCTCGGCAGGCCGACGAGCTCCAGGACCGTCGGGAAGAGGTCGATCAGCTCGACCGGGCAGTCGACGCGCGTCCGGGCGCCGCGCCGTTCGGGGAGGCGGAGGATGAGCGGCACGAGCTGGTTCGTGTTGTACATCCAGTCGTGCTCCCAGAGGTTCCGGCCGTGCTCGCCGAGCTCCTCGCCGTGGTCGGAGGTGACGATCACGACGGTCTCGTCGAGGATGCCCTTCCGCTCGAGCGTGTCGACGAGGTCGCCGATCATCGCGTCGGCGAACAGGACCCCGGCGTCGTACAGGTCGACGATCCGCTGGTGGTCCGCTGGCGAGAGGGTCGCCTGCCCGTGCTCGAGGAGCGTCGCCATCTCGGTCGTGAAGCGGTCGATCGGCCCGTCGTAGTCCGGCGAGAAGATGTCGTACCTCGACGGCGGGTCGTACGGCGTGTGGGTCGAGTAGAGGTGGACGACGCAGAGGAACCGCTCGTCCGCGTGCTCCTCGATCCAGTCGATCGCCTCCGACGCCACGAAATCGGCGTCGACCGCCTGCCGGACCTTGTTCAGGATCGCGTGGACGACCAGCTCGGAGCGGAAGTACGACCAGACCGACGCGCGGTCGACCGGGTCGCGCCCGATCATCGCCTCGAGGTAGGTCTGGAACCCGTCGAGCAGCCCGCTCGCGTTCGAGAGCATCCCGGTCATGAACGCCGCGGTCCGGTACCCCGCCGCGTCGAGGGTGCTCTGCAGGGTGACGTTCTGCTTCGGATCGAAGCGGAGCGTCGGGTCCATCTTCACCAGCCCGTGGTTCCGCGGGTACTTCCCCGTGAAGAGCGAGCCGAACGAGGTCCAGGTGTACGGCGCCTGCGCGACCGCCCGCTCGAACAGCACGCCCTCCTCCGCGATCCGGTCGAGCCGCGGCGTCGTCGGGCGCGGATACCCGTAGCAGTGCATGCTCTCGGCGCGGAGAGTGTCGACGATCACGAGGAGGACGTTCGACTTCCCCGGCGTCCTCCGGTCGGCGTCGGCGCGGGCGAGGGAGTGCTCGCGCAGCAGGAAGCCCGCCCCCACCGTGAAGAGGACCACCAGGAACGCGGCCCGCGCCCGCGCCGCGCGGGGGCCGAGACGACGGAGCGCGACGACGATCCAGGCGGCGAGGAGCGCCGACAGCAGCACGAACCCGGCGGAGAGGAGGAGACGCTTCGGGGAGGTCCACGGCTCGCCGTACGCGAACCGCATGAACTCGAGGCCGAGTCGGCGGGACGCGAACCGGCTCCACCAGAAGAGGTTCAGGAAGAGCGCGGCGAAGACGACGGCGAACCGCGGCGCGACGAAGACGCGCCAGGCGGCCGAGGAGGACGGACGGACCACGCCGAGCAGCGGCGCGAGGAGGAGGAGCGCCAGGCCGCCGAGGACGAGGCCGACGACCGCGTACTCGAGCCCCGCCAGGACGGTCGTCGCCGCCGCGTCGAGCGCTCCGTGCTCGGGGACGGTCACCTCGCCGTGGATCAGGTCGAGCCGGTACGTCAGGAGCCGCGCCCCGTTCTCGAGGACTCCCCAGAGCGCTCCGATCGCGGCGGCGGCGAGGAGGGAGGAGGCGACGGGCGGTTTCTTCGGCTCGGTCATCGGCGCTCGGGCAGGTGGCTCGACGGGGGACGAGATCGTAGCCGGAACGTCCCTCCGGCCATAGGATGCGGCGATGGACCGGAACCCCCGCCCTCTCCCGTCGTGCGGCGCGTCGGCCGTCTTCGAGGCGCCGCTCCGCCGGAGGACCGCCCGGTGAGTCGGTTCGAGTTCCTGGCCGGCGTCCCCGCCTTCCGCTCCCTCAGCGACTCCGACCGCGCCCTCCTCGCCGAGCAGTTCGAGGAGATCTCGTTCACGCGCGACGACGCCATCCTCTCGCGCGGCGAGGAGGGGGACGCGATGTACGTCGTCCGCGACGGGGACGTCGACGTCGTCGTGTCGAACCCGGACGGGCGCGAGATGCTGACCGTCCGGCTCGGCCCGCGCGAGATCTTCGGCGAGATGGCGCTCCTGACCGGCGAGACCCGGACCGCCGACGTCCGCGCGCGCGGCGACGTCACCTGCCTCCGCCTCCGCCGCGAGCCGTTCCGGGACCTGATCCGGCGGAACACGGGCGTCGCGACCTTCCTCAGCACGATCCTCGGCCAGCGATTGCTCGAGGGGGAGAACATCCGGTCGGTCGGGAAGTACCGGATCACCGGCGAGCTCGGCGAGGGGGGCGCGTCTTACGTCTTCGAGGCGCGGCACGAGACGCTCGGCACCGCCGTCGCGATCAAGATGCTCGATCACGAACTCGTCTACGACGAGCGGTTCGCGAGCCGCTTCATGAACGAGTCGAAGATCATGGCCACGCTCCGGCACGAGAACATCGTCCGGGTGATCGACCACGAGCAGGCGTACGCGACGTTCTTCATCATCATGGAGAAGGTCGACGGCGTCGACCTCCGCAAGATCCTGAACGAGCAGGGGAGGCTGTCGTTCTCCGACACGCGATCGATCCTGCGTCAGCTCGCCGCCGCGCTCGAGCACGCGCACGCCCGCGGGATCGTCCACCGGGACGTGAAGCCCGGCAACGTCCTCGTCACCCCGAGCGGCCGCGTGAAGGTGACCGACTTCGGGATCGCGCAGACCCGGGAGGGGAAGGACGGGCCGGAGGAGAACGTCTCCGGCACGCCGAAGTACCTCTCCCCCGAGCAGGCGCGCGGCGAGGAGGTCGACGGCCGGTCGGACGTCTACTCGCTCGGGATCCTCGCGTACGAGATGCTGACGGGATACGTGCCGTTCATGGCCGACTCGCCGGCGGAGGTGATGCGGATGCACCTCCGGGACCCGGTGCCGCCGCCCGGCCGGCTCCGTCCGGACGTGCCGGACGACCTGGAGACCCTCGTCGCCCGCGCCACGGCGAAGCGCCCCGCGGACCGGTTCGAGAGCGCCGCGGATGTGGTCCGCCACCTCGACGCCCGCGGGGAGGAGGGGCTCGATCCGACGCGGGCGCGGCGGCGCAGCCTCACGGTCGAGTTCGACCGGGACCTCGAACCGAAGCTCGACGGCTTGTTCCGGAAGTGGGCGAAGAAGGCGGGGAAGTTCAAGGGCTGCATCGTCCGCCTGGAGGAGGACCCGCCGCGCCGCACGTGAGCCTTGGGGGGGATGGACCCCATGGTATTCTCGACGCGTTCAGGTCCCTCCGGCTCCTCCGATGCTGAATCGACTCTCCTCCTCCCTCCTCGTCGTCTCGTTCCTCGGCGCCTTCGTCCCGCCCGCGACTCCCGCGGAGCGCTCCTCGAGCCCGTTCAAGGGGGACGTCGACGGCGACCATCGGCTCGACGCCAACGACCTCCTGCGGCTCCGCCGAGCGCTCGACGGCGTCGCCCCGCTCTCTCCCGGCGCCGCGTTCCGAGCGGACGTCGACGGGGACGGGATCGTCACCGAGATCGACTTCTCGATGCTCACGTTCCCGGCCCTCGACGCGACTTCGATCCCGCCGTTCGGCGAGGTCGCCGCCGGCACGCCGGTCGTCCACGACGTGAGTCCCCCGTTCGCGCCGCCCGGTGCGACCGTCGTCCTCGGGGGGGAGGGGTTCGGCCGGGGGCCGTTCGCCAACGAGGTCCGGGTCGGGGACGTCGTGGCCGACGTGGTGTCGGCCACCGCCGAGCGGATCGAGTTCACGGTCCCCGACGAGACCGGCGTGGTGTCGGTGAGGAACCTCGAGTCCGGCCTTCGAGGTCTCTCCGCGTCGTTCGTCGTCGCCGCGTCGCCGGAGAAGGAGTTCGACCCGTCCCTCCCGGAGGGTTCCGTCCTCCTGACCACACCGGACGTCGTCCCGCAGGCGAACGACGTCTTCCTCGTCCCGCTCGCGCTCGCGACGGGGGGCGCCGTGCCGAGCGTCTTCCACGTTCGGATCGCCTTCGATCCCGAGCACGTCGAGGCGATCTGCCTCGAGCCGCTGCAGCCCGAGTGGTTCACTCCGCTCCCGCCGTGCATCGACAACGCGGCCGGCGTCCTCGGCGCGGGGGCGCTGCGGGTCGCGGTCTCCGCCGCTCCGCCGCCCGGCGACCCGATGCCGATCTTCGCGATCGGGTTCGAGGTGAAGACGTATCGGCCGCACCCGCCGAAGCTCGTGGTGCGCGTCGAGGCGATCTCGGGCGGCCCCGGCGACGCTCCGGTCGGGGAGAAGACGCCGCGCTTCGCGGTCGACACCGTCCAGCTCCATCCCGCGCCGAGCACGCCGCCGGGCGCGAGGGAGTGGCTCGGGAACGTCGCGGACCTCCCCGTCCTGACGTCCGTCTCGTCCTCGGTCGGGTCCTCGAAGACCGTCCTCACCGTGACGGGGAGCGGTCTCCCGTCCGGGAATGGCGCCGGCGGGTGCCTGGCGGTGCTCGGAGACGCGGTCCTGGTCCCGTCCGCCAAGACGCCGACATCGTTCCAGTTGACGCTGTCCAAGGCCGTCGCGTCCGGTCCCCTCGTGCTCGTCGACCTACCGACCGCCGGCGTCTCGAGCGACGTGCTG
>JBICIB010000708.1:0-7891 GCA_043101415.1 Planctomycetota bacterium JB042
CCGCGGTTCAGGTGGATCGCGACCTCGCCGGCCTGCCCCGGCCCGCCGAACGGCTCGGCCAGCACGATGTCGAGGTGGCCGTCCTGGTCGAGGTCGGAGAACGAGCAGCCGAGCGCGGCGCCGTCGAGGACCGAGTACGTCCCCGGCGTGGTGATCGAGAGCCGGTACTCGCCGTTCACGATCGACCCGAGGAAGACCGCGTTCGGCAGCGTGCCGAGGTTGCCGAACATGAGGTCGAGGACCCCGTCGTGGTTCAGGTCGGCGGCGGCGACGCTCTCCGCCGGCGCGGTCCAGCCGAACCACTGGAACCCCATCGGCGTGAACGCCCCGGCCCCGTCGTTCGAGAAGCCGAGCAGCGGGGGCGTGTGGAGTGCGAACGATCCGACGACCAGGTCGAGCCCCGGCTTCTCGTCGAAGTCGCCGAGCACGAGCCCCTGCGCGAGGTCGACCTCCAGCACCACGTCCGGCGCGGTCAGCGCGGCCCCCTTCAGGATCGGCCCGAAGAAGACGTGGACCTCGCCCGGCGTCCCCGGCGTCGCCGGGTTCGCGAGGGTGCTCGCCCAGTTCATCGCGACGACGAGGTCGAAGTGCTGGTCGCCGTTCACGTCGCCGAGCGCGATCCCGCGCGGCACGTTCGACGGGAACGTCGTCGGCGACTGCAGGTCGAGTCCGCCGGCCTGGCTGAAGTAGATCGACGAGGCCGCGGTCTGCGTGGAGCCGGTCGGCTCGCCGACGATCAGCTCCTGCGATCCGTCCCCGTCGAGCGACCGGCGGCCGCCGAGCGAGAAGAGATACGCGCGCCCCTCGCGCGTCGGCCCGGGCTTCACCCACATCTCGATCGTCCCGGCCGAGCGGTCGAACGGCGTGACGTCGACGCGCCCCGGACCGTCCGCGATCCGGAGCGCGCCGGAGCCGAACACGCCGGAGTTCGTCAGCGGGTGGGCGACCTTCGCCGGACTCCAGGCCGGTCCCGCGCCGAGGAGGTCGAGCGAGCCGTCGAACCGGCCGAGCGCGAGCGTCGCGTCGTCGACGCCGGGGATCGGCGCGTGGGTGAGCGGCGGCGCGTCCGGCGGACACTGGGCCGCGGCGCCGGCGGCGAACGCGGCGACCAGGGCGAACGCGAGCCCGGGGAGAGCCGCGATGCGCGAGACGCGAAGCAGGGAGTGGGGAGTCATTCAGCGAGAGGGCCCGTCTCGGCGATGGCCCCCAAGTCTACCCCGCCCGGCCGTGCTTGTCGCGGCGATTCCGACGGCGCCCCGACGTGCCAAGCCCGTGTCGGAGCCGGATTTGAGCCCGACTCGAAGCCCCCGCGCGCCCCGGCGCGGGACCCCCGCCTCGACCCGATGCCCGGGCCGGGTCAGCGGATGACGCGGACGGCGGTCGGCTCTCCCCCCTCGACGAGTCGCCCGGCTCGGGGGAGGCGCACGGTCACCCCGTCGGCCGACACCTCCACCGGGAGGCTCTCGTGCCGTTCGAAGGAGCGCCCCTCCCGCGGCAGGTCGTCGGCCCGCGCGGCGACCCCGTCGTCCCGCCGGTCGACCGCCACGAGGATGCGGCCGGTCGCCGTCTCGAGGGCGAGGTGGAGCGGCGGCGCGGCACCGGTCACCCGCGCGACGAGCCACTCCCCCGTCCGTTCGACCGCCACCTCGACCTCGCCGTCCCGCGACACGAGCGGAGCGCCGTCGGTCCGACCGCGCCCTCCGACCTGCGTGGCCGCCGGCGGCGCCCCGCGGGCGTCGAGCCACGCCTCGGCCGCCGCCCGGTCCCTCCCGAACGACTCTCCCGTCGTCACCTCGAGCGATCCGTCGGCCGATTCGCGACGCTCGGCCGGCGTCGTCTCGTCGAGGACGGCGGCGAGGTCCCGGTCGACGTCGTCCGCCCCGAGGTCGGCGAGCGCGATCACCGCGAGCTGCCGCACGCCGAGCGCGGGGTCGGCGTCGGCGATCCGGCGCAGCTCCGGTTCGACGCCGACGTCGCCGAACGACGCCAGCGCATCGATCGCGGCGGCGCGGACGCGCGCGTCGACGTGCTGCAGGTACGGCCGGACCTCCGTCGCCACGGCGTCGTCCCCGACCCGCGCGAGCGCGAGGATCAGCTCCTCCGGCCGGACGGTCTCCGGCACGGTGAGCGCGGCGAGGAGCTTCCGGACGACCTCGCGCTCGTCGAGATCGAGGAGCTGGTCGTGCGCGCGCGCCGTCTCCTCGGGCGACCCCTCGAACGCGAGGACCGCGATCACTCGATCGACCGGAGGCGGGGGGAGCTCGTCGTGGACCTGCCGCTTGTAGACGAGCACCATCGCGACCAGCGCCACGACGATCCCGACCGACATCCCCGCCGCGCCTCTCGGCACGACCGGGCCGTCGGGCTCACGACGCGGGCTGCGCGGCATCCGACCGACTCACCGCCTCGAACGCCTCGACCCCCGCGGCGAGGTAGTCGTCACCGCACCTCGCCGCGAGCGCCGCGAACGCGCCGAGGAGCGCGGCCGGCCGCCACGCCTCGGGGCGCCCGAGCTCGCGCGTCCCCGCGCGGGCGGCGGCGAGCACCATCCCGTCGCCCCGCCGCACGTACAGCAGCCGGACCGGGTCGAGGAAGATCCGGGCGAGGGTCTCTTCCTGCGTCTCCTCGACCCCCTCGTCGGGAGGCGAGACCGCCAGGAGTTCGTCCGCGTCGACCCGCGCGGCGAACGGCTGCGTGTGGAACGCCTGCTTCAGCGAGGCCCCGTTCGGCACCAGGATCGTCCGCACCCCGAGGCCCCAGGCCCGCCCGACGACCCGCTCGGCGAAGTCCCGGCGGGGCCCGCCCTCGAGGTCGCCCGCGACGACGGCGAAGTCCGGCTCGTCCTCCAGCCGCCGGCCGAGCCGGTCGAGCAGGCGATCGACCTCGTCCGTCGACGGCGGCGCCCCTTCCATCACCTCGAACCGGACCGCGTCGTCCGCGTCGACGTAGCGGGTGTGCGCGAGGCTCGCCGATCCGACCTCGATCAGTTCGACGGACGCGCCGAGCCCCTCCAGCGCGGAACGGAGGTCCGCGGCGACCGACGGCTCCGCGGCGACGACCGCCGTCACCTCCGCACCGAGGCGGGTCGCCGCCGAGGCGACCTCCAGGACCTCCGCGCCGAGCTCGGTCTCCACCGTCGTCGCCCGCCACGGTCCCTCGTCGCCCCCGGCGACTCGGACGCGACGGGAGATGCGGTGGAGGGGGGCGGTCAGGAGGAGCTTCGGGGGCGGCATCGCGGCAATCTACCGACCGCGCGCGGCGGAGCGAGTCTTCGACGCCACGTGTCCACGGTTTGGACCCGTTTCTTCGGATTTTCTCGCCGGGAGAACGGGGCGGCGAGCCGAGGTAAAGGATCGAACCGACGCCGGCTCCTTCCAAGGAGGTCGAGATGACTCCCGCAATCCTGACGCTCGTTCTCGCCCTCGGCGCGTTCGTCCTCCACGTGACGTCGGCGGCGATGGACGACCGTCCCTGATCGGCCTCCGCGTCCGGCGTCGCGCGCGAGGCGCCCCTCGCCGCCTCGCGACGCCCGGCCCGCCGTCCCGTTCGAAACGGAATTCGGACAGTTCGTCCGCGGACCGCGGCTCGACGTTCGGAACGCGTCGCCGACCTCTATCCTGATCGGATCCGGACTCGCTCCGGAAGAAAGGGAGAGGTCGGGCGCACCGCTGCCGCCGGCCGACCGGCGCTCCGCGTTCCGACCCGCGAGGTGACATGATTCGCAAGTACGAGCTCCCCCACTCCGACGACGAGGTCTGGCTGTCCCTCCTCGGCGGCTTCAAGCGCCAGCTCCCCGACCTCGACCCGCTGGAGACCCAGGAGTGGATCGACTCCCTCGACGCGGTCGTCGCCCGCGCGGGGCGGGAGCGCGCGGACTTCATCCTGCGCCGCCTGCTGAAGCGCGCCCGCCAGCTGGAGATCGGCACGCCCGGGCTCGTGCAGTCGCGCTACATCAACACGATCTCTCCCGAGCAGGAGCCTCCGTTCCCGGGCGACGAGGCGATGGAGCGCCGGATCCGCCGGATCGTCCGGTGGAACGCCGCGGTGATGGTCGTGAAGGCGAACAACGCCTACTCCGGGCTCGGCGGTCACCTCTCCACCTACGCGTCGACCGCGAGCCTGTACGAGGTCGGCTTCAACCACTTCTTCCGCGGCCGCGACGACGGCCAGCCGGGCGACCAGATCTTCTTCCAGGGACACGCCGCGCCGGGCATCTACGCGCGCGCGTTCCTCTGCGGCCGCCTCACCGAGGAGCAGCTCGCCCACTTCCGGCGCGAGGTCGGCGGGAAGGGACTCTCGTCGTACCCGCACCCGCGGCTGATGCCGGACTTCTGGGAGTTCCCGACCGTCTCGATGGGGCTCGGTCCGCTGCACGCGATCTACCAGGCCCGTTTCAACCGCTACCTGCACGCGCGCGGCATCGCGAACACCCACAACTGCCGCGTCTTCGCGTTCCTCGGCGACGGCGAGTGCGACGAACCGGAGGCCCTCGCCGGGCTGTCGCTCGCGGCGCGCGAGGGGCTCGACAACCTCACGTTCGTCGTGAACTGCAACCTGCAGCGCCTCGACGGGCCGGTGCGCGGCAACGGCAAGATCATCCAGGAGCTCGAGTCGCGGTTCACCGGCGCGGGCTGGAACGTGATCAAGGTCGTCTGGGGCCGCGAGTGGGACGACCTGCTCGCGCGCGACTACGAGGGCGCGCTCGTCGAGCGGATGAACGACGCGCTCGACGGCGACTTCCAGAAGTACTCGGTCGAGTCGGGGGCGTACATCCGCGAGCACTTCTTCGGGAAGGACCCGCGGCTCCTGAAGATGGTCGAGCACCTGTCGGACGACCAGATCAAGAAGCTCCGCCGCGGCGGACACGACTACCGGAAGGTGTACGCCGCGTTCGCCGCCGCCGTCCACCACCGCGGCCGTCCGACCGTCATCCTGGCGAAGACGGTGAAGGGGTGGACGCTCGGCGGCTCGGTGGAGGCGATGAACGTCACCCACCAGACGAAGACGCTGGCGATCGAGGAGCTGAAGAAGTTCCGGGACCGCCTCGAACTGCCGATCGACGACGACCAGCTCGCCGACCCGCCGTTCTATCACCCGGGCGAGGAGAGCGAGGAGGTCGAGTACCTGATGGAGCGGCGGCGCGCGCTCGGCGGACACGTCCCGCGGCGTCTCGCCCGCGCCGAGAAGCTCCCGCTGCCTCCGGCCGACCTGTACGCCGAGTTCGACAAGGGGACCCCCGAGGAGCAGCCGGTCTCGACCACGATGGCGTTCGCGCGGCTCCTGGCGAAGCTCCTGAAGGACAAGGGGATCGGCAAGCGTGTCGTCCCGATCATCCCCGACGAGGCGCGCACGTTCGGGATGGAGGCCCTGTTCGGCCAGTACGGCATCTACCACCCGCTCGGGCAGAACTACGAGCCGGTCGACTCGCGCTTCGTCCTGAAGTACCTCGAGAAGGCGAACGGTCAGGTCCTCGAGGAGGGGATCACCGAGGCCGGCTCGATGGCGTCGTTCGCCGCGGCCGGGACGGCGTACGCGACGCACGGCGAGACGATGGTGCCGTTCTACACCTTCTATTCGATGTTCGGCTTCCAGCGCACGATGGACTCGATCTGGCTGTCGGGCGACCAGCGCGCGCGCGGGTTCCTCCTCGGCGCGACCGCGGGCCGGACGACCCTGAACGGCGAGGTGCGGCAGCACCCGGACGGCCACAGCCACCTGATGGCGGCGAGCCTCCCGGGGTGCGTGGCGTACGACCCGGCGTACGCGTTCGAGCTGGCGACGATCATCCGCGACGGACTGCGGAGGATGCTCGACGAGGAGGAGGACGTCCTCTACTACGTCACGCTCTACAACCACAACTACCCGATGCCGCCGCGCGTCGAGGGCTCCGACGAGGGGATCCTGAAGGGGCTCTACCTCTTCCGCGCCGCGGAGAAGGCGAAGAAGAAGGCGCCGCGCGTGCGCCTGTTCGGCAGCGGCCCGCTGATGCGCGAGGCGCTGAAGGCGCAGGAGATGCTCGCCGAGCACGGCGTCGCCGCGGACGTCTACAGCGCGACGAGCTACCAGCTCCTCGAGCAGGAGGCGCGCACGGCCGAGCGGTGGAACCGCCTGCACCCCGGCGAGCCGCCGAAGGAGACCTGGCTCTCGAAGACGCTCGCCGAGGGGGAGGGCCCGATCCTCGCCGTCAGCGACTTCATCAAGGCGGTCCCCGGCCTGATCGCGCGGTTCGTCGACGTCCCGTTCGTGCCGCTCGGCACCGACGGGTTCGGACGGAGCGACACGCGGCCGACGCTCCGGCGGCACTTCGAGATCGACGCCGAGCACGTCACCGCCGCCACGCTGTCGACGCTGGCGTCGACCGGCGCGCTCGACGCGGCGGTGGCGACGAAGGCGATCGAGGAGCTCGGGCTCGACCCGGACCGGATCGACCCGTTCTTCGCCTAGGAGCGGCGGCGATGCCTCGCGACGTCCGCATGCGCGGCTTCGAGCGCCGCCACGACGTCGACGAGGTCCTCCGTCTGCTCGACGCCCGGCTCGCCCCGCTCCCGGCGGAGGAGGTCCCCGTCGACCGCGCCGCCGGGCGGGTGCTCGCGCGCGGCGTCGTCTCCGCCGTCGACGTCCCCGGCTTCGACCGCTCCGCCATGGACGGCTACGCGCTCCGCGGGGAGGAGACGTTCGGCGCGACGACGTACGCGCCCCGGGCGTTCGCGCTCCGCGGGGAGGCGCGCCCCGGCCACCCGTTCGACGGGTCGGTCGGCAGAGGGGAGGCGGTCCGCGTCATGACCGGCGCGCCGATCCCGGCGGGCGCCGACGCCGTCTGCCGGGCCGAGGTCGCGCGCGAGGAGGAGGGCGGCGCGACGGTCCTGATCCTCGAGCCGGTCTCCCCGAGGAAGAACGTCGGCGCCCGCGGCGAGGACGTCCGCGCGGGGACGGCGCTGCTCGACGCGGGACGCCGCCTCCGGCCCCAGGATGCCGGCCTCTGCGCGTCGATCGGCGAGGGACGACTCTCGGTGGTCCGCCGCCCGCGCGTCGCCGTCCTGGTCACCGGGGACGAGCTCCTCCCCCCCGGCGAGACGCCCGCGGGCGCGCGGATCGTCGACTCGAACTCGCGGGTGCTCGCCGCCCTCGCCCGGCGCGACGGCGCGGCGGAGGTCGAGATCGAGCGGCTGCGGGACGAGCGCGCGCTCGTCCGCGAGCGTCTCGCCGCCGCCGCCGCGCGCGCCGACGTCGTCCTCGTCTCCGGCGGCTCGTCGGTCGGGACGGAGGACCACGCGCCGACGCTCGTCGCCGAACTCGGCGAGCTCCCGGTCCACGGCGTCGCGATGCGTCCGTCGTCGCCCGCCGGCGTCGGGTTCGTCGACTGCCGCCCCGTCTTCCTCGTCCCGGGCAACCCGGTCTCGTGCCTCTGCGCGTACGAGTTCTTCGCCGGCCCCGCGATCCGCCGCCTCGGCGGCCGCCCGATGGAGTGGCCGCACCGACGCGTCACCCTCCCCGCGAGGCGGAAGCTCGTCTCCCAGGTCGGCCGCGTCGACTACGTCCGGGTCCGGATCGTCGACGGCGCCGTCGAGCCGCTCGCCGTCGCCGGCGCGTCGATCCTCTCGTCCACCGTGCGGGCGGATGGCGCCGTCGTGATCGCGCGGGACAGCGAGGGGATCGAGGAGGGCGGGGAGGTCGAGGTGCGGCTGTACTGAGGGCGGGGGGCTGGCTGGGGTACGGACGTGGACGCCCATCGGTTCGCGCGCTCGTCGATCCCTGGTCCGTACCCCAACCCCCAGTCCCCTCCTCCCCTACTCCCCCGCCAGGGCCCTCATCAGTTCGAGCCACGCGCGCGGGGACGGCCCCCCCGCGGCCGAGTCCCCCGTGTACCCGAGCTCGGCGAGCTCGCGCTGCT
>JBICIB010000709.1:0-3804 GCA_043101415.1 Planctomycetota bacterium JB042
GTCGCGTTCCCCATCGGGGCCCCGGCCCGCGTCTGCTTCGCCCGGGGACCGGCCGTCACCGACGCCGGCGGCCGGTTCCGGCTCCCGAGGCCCGAGGCGGCGGACGCGATCCTCGTGATCTCGGGGCCCGACGTCTTCCAGGCGTCGTTCCTGGCGCCGGAGGACGACGAGCCGCGGGACTATCCGGTCGCGCGCGGCGCGAGGGTCCGCGTCGTCGTGCCGCCGCTGGAACCGCCGGCCGACTCCTTCGCCGTGCTCGACGCCGCCGACGAGCCGTTGCGCGTCGAGCGGGCCGCCGGCGCGAACGCCGACCTCCCCGAGCGCTGGGTCGATCGAATCCCCCTCACCGGCGACGAGCCGCCCGTGATCCGCGTGCCGGAGGACGCCGCCGCGCTGGTCCTCCTCCGAGGGGGCGAGGTCGTGGCCCGGCGTCCCCTCGACCTCGATCCGCAGGTTCTCAACCTCGTCGCCTGGTAGCAGCCCGTTGAAGAAGTCATGCGGGGCTGCGGCGGCCCCTCGCGGCCGATCTCTGCGTTGACCCCATCATCCGGATCGAGATGAATCGGAGATTCGCCTCCGGATGCGCGCCTTGATCTCGGCCGCGAGGAACTCGCCTCGCACCCACAGCACTTCTTCAACGGGCTGGTAGCGGGACGGGATCGCGTCCGCCGCGGCAAGAGAAAGGGGAGAGCCCCCGCCGTCCACCGACACCGAGACCCACGATGATCCAGCTCCTCCTCCTTCTCTCGCTCGCCGTCGGGACCGAGGCGTCCCTGGGAGAGCCCGTCCCCGACGTTCGGTTCGGCGAGATGCTGAACGGCGACGGCCGGACGCGCCTCGCCGAGTTCCGCGGCCAGCCGGTCGTCGTCCTCCAGTGGACCCACACCTCGGACAACTGCCTGCAGTACGCGATCCCCAAGGCGAGGGAGCTCGCGCGCCGCACCGAGGACGGGCTGGTCGTGATCCTCCAGGAGACCGAGTTCCAGGAGACGGTCGATCTCCAGGCCTTCGTCCTGCGAGAGCTCCCCGGCCTGGACGTTCGCTGCTGCCGGCTGGTCCAGGACCTGCCGGTCCGTTGGACCGGCGAGACGGGCCAGCCTTGTTTCGCCGTGATCGGCGCCGACGGGACCCTCGCCGCCGAGGGGCTGCTCTGGACCCGCGGGAAGCAGCTCGACGACGCGGTGAAGGAGGAGATGAAGCGTCTGAAGAAGGGGTTCGGCGAGAGCAAGGCCGCGCGCGCCGTCCGGTCGCGGCTCTTCGGTCCGAAGGCCGACCTGGCGGCGGCGCTGGCCGCCGCCGACGGAGCGGGCGACGAGCGGGACGCGCTCCGGTCCGAGATCGAGCGATGCTTCGAGGCGCGCGTCGCCGTCGTCCGGCACCTGGTCGACGGCGGCCGGTCGTCGCGCGCCCGCCGCGAGCTGGACGAACTCGCCTCCGCGGCGAGCGGCGTGCCCGCGTGGGAGTCCCCGCTCGCCGACCTCGAGGCGACGCTCTCGACGGCCGAGTTCGCCGCCGACCTCGCGTGGGAGAAGAAGCTCGACGCGCTGACGCGGCCGTTCGCGAGCAAGCGGCCCAAGCCGCAGCACGGGGAGAGGCTCCGGAAGCTGGCCGAGGAGGCGGCCGGATCGCGGGTGGCGTCCCGGGCGGACGCGCTGGCCGAGGCGGTGGAGCGGGCGACGCGCGAGGACTGACCGGTCCGGGAGCCGAGGTCTCGCGCCGGCCGGGCGGCGAGGACTTTGCGGGGGCCGGGGGCGGGCGTCGGCTCGGAACCGAGCGGAATCCGGAGGCGCGGGACGCGGTCCCCCGGGTAGCGTGCGGGTCGTCCCGAGGCCACCCGATCGGTGCCATGACCGCGCTCCCGCTCGTCGTCGGGCTCTCCTCCCCCCTCGATCCGTGCCTCGGCGAAGGCGCGCGGCCCCTCGTTCCGCCGCTCGCGCCCCCGACGGACCTCGTCCCCGGCCGGACGCGGGCGGACCGATGATCCTGGTCGCCGTCCTGGCTCTCGCGGCGCTGGTGCTGCTGAGCACGCGCTGGATCCGCGTCGAACTCGTCGCGCTCGGCGTGATCGCCACGCTCGGCCTGACCGGCGCGCTCTCGCCCGCCGAGGCGCTCTCGGGGTTCTCCAATCCGGCGACGATCACGGTCGCCGCGATGCTGGTCTTGAGCGCGGGGCTGGAGCGGGCGGGCGTCGTCGAGGCGATCGGCGCCGCGGTCGCGCGGCGCGCCCGCGGGAGCGCGACGCGCCTGCTCCTCCTCGTCGCCGTGCCGACGGCGGTCTTCAGCGCCTTCATGAACAACACCGCGATCGTCGCGATGATGATCCCGGTGTCGCTGACGTTGGCGCGCCGGACGAAGCTCCCGGCGTCGAAGCTGCTGATCCCGATCAGCTACCTCTCGATCCTCGGGGGGACGTGCACGCTGATCGGGACGAGCACGAACATCCTCGTCGACTCGCTCTACCGCGAGGCGGGCGGCCCCGGCTTCGAGATGTTCGAGTTCACCGCGCTCGGCGTCCTGTACCTGGCGGTCGGCGGCGCGTACGTCGTCCTCGTCATGCCGCGGCTCCTGCCGCACCGAGCGGTGCTGGGGCAGCTCCTCGACGAGGCGTCTCCCGGCCAGTTCGTGACCGAGGTGACCGTCCCCGCCGGCAGCCGCCTCGTCGGCCGCCGGCTCGGCGACACGTTCGGCGGGTCGGAGGAGCTCCGGGTGCTCGAGTGGATCCGGGGGGAGGAGGTCACGCTCGGGCCGGCGCCCGAGGTCGTCCTCGCGGCGGGGGACGTGCTCCTCATCGAGGGGACCGCCCGCACGATCCACGAGCTGATCGACCAGCGTCGGGTCGCGCGGGGGACCGCCGTCTCCGACGCGGACCGCGTGACCATCGCCCGCCTCGACCTGCGCGTGGTCGAGGCGGTCGTCACGCCGAACTCCCGCTTCCTCCACCGGCAGGTCCGGGACCTCGGGCTCTCGGCGCGCCGGGGGATCCAGGTGCTGGCGATCCGGAGGCTCGGCCGCCACCACCAGACGAAGCTGCGTCAGCTCGAGCTCCTGCCGGGGGACGTGCTCCTCCTGCAGGGCGAGCGCCAGGCCCTCCGCGGGCTGCGGGACGACGGCGACGTCCTGCTCATCGAGGGGGTGGAGCGGACGCTGACGTTCTCCCGGAAGGCTCCCCTCGCCGTCGCCATCCTGCTGGCCGTCGTGGGCCTCGCGGCGGCCGGCGTCGCCCCGATCGCGCTCCTCTCGGTGGCGGGCGTCGTCGCGATGCTCGGCACCGGCTGCCTGACGTCGCGGCTCGCCGCGCGGGCCCTCGACCCGGCCCTCCTGATGCTCCTCGCGGCGATGATCCCGCTCGGCCTCGCCATGGAGCGGTCGGGCCTCGCCCACCGGCTCTCCGACGCGGTGGTGGGGTTGGCGGGAGACGCCGGTCCGGTCGCGCTCGTCTGCGCCTTCTACGTCCTGACGAGCCTGCTCACGGAGGTGCTGTCGAACAACGCGACCGCCGTCCTGCTCACGCCGGTCTGCCTCGCGGTCGCGGCGCGCACCGGCGTCGACCCGAAGCCGCTCCTCGCCGCCGTCACGTTCGGCGCGAGCGCCAGCTTCGCGACGCCGATCGGCTACCAGACCAACGCGATGGTCATGGGGCCGGGCGGCTACCTCGTGCGCGACTTCCTCCGGGTCGGCGTCCCGCTGAACCTCCTGATGGCGGTGGCCGCGACCCTCCTCATCCCGATGCTCTGGCCGCCGTGACCCGCCCCGCGCTCGCGGGGCCGAGGGGACGCCCGGACCTCACTCCCCCTCGATCCCGAC